>JAJYOQ010000523.1 GCA_021796135.1 Bacteroidota bacterium | reverse complement strand
TTATAGAACGACAGGGATTTATCATTCAGACTAAGATATGCGCAGACAAAGAGTTTAAACCAATATAGTGGCGGCTCCGAACGGGTTTATACCAGAGAACAAAGTTTAAGAATAAATTTCAAAATGGTAAAAGAAATTAGCAATCAAACGGATATTATAAATCAAACTAATAACGTCGGCGCTCCCGTAATCTCAAATCTTCAACAACAAATCTCGGGAAATAATATTACTTCGGATTTCTCATATCGACCCGAAAGAAATGTGGAAGTAGGTTTTGTTATTAAAGTTGGTAGAAGTCAGGATAATTTTCCTTCTACACCGACTATTATTAATTTAAATTCTCAAACTTTGCGGCTTAATTTGTCCTTTGCAAATACCGGTAGATTGAGAATTGAATTTAAACGTGATGAACTTCGAGCAAATATCACCACTAATTTTATTCCCTTTGAATTAACATCGGGAAATGTAATAGGAAAAAATTATTATTGGCAGTTTAACTTTGATTACCGTCTTGCGGCTAATCTTCAATCTACAATCAGCTATGACGGCAGAGCTTTAGGCAATGAAAAAATAGTTCACACTGCAAGGGCGGAAGTAAGAGCATATTTTTAAATTATTTATAGGGTGATGTAATGAAAATAGTTTCTAGTCTTGTTGAAGTTCATATCTTTAGAGAAAAAGGAAAGCGGCTTCAGTTTCTCATATTAAAAAGAGCAGCAAAAGAAATTTATCCCGGCTTGTGGCAGATGGTTTCAGGGAAGATTAAAAAGGAAGAAAAAGCATATTCCGCTGCATTAAGAGAGATGAAAGAAGAAACAGGTCTAACCCCGGTTAAATTTTGGGCTGCACCTAACGTCAATTCATTTTATGATTCATCGAACGATTCCGTTACAATAATTCCCGTATTTGCAGCCTTAGTTGATTCAAAAGCCGCAGTCAAAATCAGTCACGAGCATAATGAATTTCGTTGGGTTTCAATTGGGGGAGCAAAGAAAAAATTAGCCTGGGAAGGGCAAAGAAAATCAGTCGATATAATTTCAAAATATTATTTGAAACAGCAAAAATTCTTCAACTTCGTAGAAATCTCATGAACACATAAATAGTTGTCATTTCGAATCCGGCTTTAGCCGGTGAGAAATCCCACGAATAGTTCAAGTACACGAATTGAGCGTGGGATATCTTAGTCGATGATTTATCCCGTGTGCGGAACTCCTACTAATGACCACTACTATATCTCAGGCGTGATCAATTGCAGTCCAAGGTATTTAGCTTGTTTTTGTAGTCTTTTAATTTGCTGTTCTTTGAATTTCTGTTGATATTGAATAAGTCCCTGTTCTACATAATCGATTCCTTTAGTCATAACATTATAGTACAACACAGCAATTTTTCTTGCAGTGGCTTTTATGGCTACACGATGACCTTTCTTTGCTTTAATTCTTCGATAAAGGCCCCCTAAAGCAGAGTAATTACTATTAGCTACTGATAATGCCGTCTCTCGAAAGATTTGTCCGGCTTTAGTGTTCCCTTTTTTCTTTCGTTTTTTGTTACTCTTTCTGGATTCATGTTTTGTTGGTGCTAAGCATAGCCAACTGGTAAAGTGCTTTTCTGTTTTCCATCGGATAAAATCAACTCCCGTTTCAGCAATCTGCAAAAGAAAGCTTTTATCAGTTAATCCTATAATCTGTGAAGGATCCTTACCGCCGGTAAGTTTCATCAATTGTTCATGCAACGAATCAATCTTCGGTGCATTATAAAAAAGATGATAAGAGAAAAATATGCTACTAAGCGGGCTTCAGATATTACATAAGTGCGCCAATTTATAAATGACAACCTTTGGAATAAAACTCGATAGCGAGTATTTAAACATCATACGAGTAACTGTCAAACTGCATGTTAGTTACAATTATTTATGCAAGGTCATTCATTTAATAAATAAAGGCAATACCTTTTTCAATAACTCGATATGACAGGCGAGTAAAAGAAGCGTGGAATTAATCCATGAAGGACATTATTTATGGCTTTTTTATAACTAATTTCATGAAAGTAAAATATGTCTTAACTTTGCAAGAAGATTTTTGGAAAATATTTTAACAACCATTTGCTTTATTATTAACTGATGTATAAATATATTTTATTTTTGCTCTTCTTTTTTTGCCTTCAATATGTGCATGCGCAAAACTCATCGGCTGACGGAATAAAAAAAACTTATTTCCCCGATGGTACTATGAAAACTCAAGGCGAATATGTTAATGGGAAATTGAACGGATTATACACGGAATATTTTCCTGATGGACATCTGTGGAAAAAATGGGATTTCGTAGACGGTAAGGAAGAAGGAAAACAATATTGGTATTTTGAGAATGGACTCTTAAGCATTGAATGGAATTATCAGAATGGAATTAAAGAGGGAACATCAAAATGGTATTACGAAACCGGCGAACTTTGGGCTGTGCAAAATTATATCCGGGGAAAGCTGGTAGGCATTACTCATACTTATTATAAAACCGGCGAGCTTGAAGGCGACTGGAGTTACGCTAACAATGAGCTTAACGGTATTTGCAAAACATATTTCAAAAACGGCAAAGTGGAAGTCGAAAGAAATTATGTTAACGGACTGCGTGAAGGGTCGACTATTTTATACTTTGATAACGGCGTTGTTTCTCTTACCGCAAATTATAAAGATGATAAGCTTGAAGGCGAGGTGAAAATGTACGACCTGGCAAGCAATCTGCGCGTCAAGGATGACTATGTGAACGGTCAATTGATTCACCGCGTTAAATATGATATTATGGGGAAGCTTCAATCAACGGAGAATAATGTTATAAATTATTATCCTAATGGCTCGCTTAAAGAGAAATATTTTTATAAAAACGGTAAGCGAAATGGCGTTTCAAGCGACTATTATGATTCTGGTTTTTTGAAAGATGAGTGGCGTTATAAAAACGATACTCTTTGGGGAAACTCTTATTCATTTTATGAAAACGGAATAATCAAATCTTCCGCTGATTATGTCAGGGGCATTAAGCAGGGAATTGTTCGACATTATTATAAGAACGGCGCCATAAAATTGGAAGAAAATTTCGATACTAACCGGCAAAATGGAATTGTAATTACCTACTTTCCTAATGGCGCAATGGAATCCGAGTATTATACTAAATGGGGCATAATAGACGGAGAATACAAAACTTTTTATGATAACGGTACAATTCAGTCGGATGCAAATTATTCAAACGGAAATATCGTAGGTAAGAAAACAATATATTCCCGTTACGGTGCATTAGAAAGGGTCGAAAATTATTGGGAGGGTAAGTTGGATGGTTACGTAAGATATTATTATGGAAACGGAAAATTAATGAAGGAAGAATATTATATCGGCGGCAA
>JAJYOQ010000522.1 GCA_021796135.1 Bacteroidota bacterium | reverse complement strand
GGAGATGATGCCGTCTATTTTAAGGGTGGATAGGCGTTTGGATTTGTTGAGATTGTTGATTGTCCAGATGTATAATTTGAGGTTGTTGGATTGGATTTTTTGTACTAGTTTTTGATTGAAGAAGCGGGAGTAGGAGATGTCGAAGCCGTCTATGTTATTTTGTTTGGCTTTGGATATTATTGAGGATAAGCCGTTTAGGAAGAGGGCGGATTTTTCGATGCCGATTCGCATTACCCAGAGAGTTTCATATTGAGGAAGGGCTTTTTTAATTGCTGAGATGACTCCAAGGTTGAAGCTTATTAGTTTTATATGTTTGATATCTACAGTAGTTTTTTTTAGGATTTGTTTTAGGCGCGGGAGAATTTCTATTCCGCATTTTATTTCTATAAAGATATATTTGCCTGCGGGGACGGTTTTGAGGGCTTCTATAAGGGTCGGGATTTTCACATCGTAATTATAATTAAAACCATTCTTTTTTATATTTAATCTTTTTATTTCAGCAACGGTATTTCTTCTGATCAGGCGGTATTCGCCGGTCATGCGCTTTGTGCTTTTATCGTGGATGACGATGATTTCGTTATCAGAGGAAAGGTGCACGTCGATTTCGATGCCGTCGGCGCCGTTTTGCCATGCGAGGTTGATAGCTTCGAGAGTATTTTCGGGAGCGGAGATGGATTCACCGCGATGGGCTATGTATAGGGTGCTATGTGTGATGAATTTTTTTATTGACATGGTATAATATAATAAAAATGGGGGAGTTTTATAATATGGGGGAATGGGTGAATGGGTTGATGGGTGAATGGGTTGATGGGTGAGTGGGTGAATGGGTTGATGGGTGAGTGGGTGAGTGGGTGAATGGGTGAATGGGTGAATGGGTGAATGGGTTAATGGGGTTGGTGGAATTTTATTAGGTTGGTTAGCATTTTGCCGATTTTTTGGGTTTGGGATTCGATTTGATTGTAGGAGTCCTGATCGAGGTAGCCGATTTCCATTGAGATTTCTAGCTGGGTTCTTAATTCACTTAGGGAGCCTTTTGAGATTAGGAGAAATCTTATGAAATCTTTGTCGCTGTTTCTTTCATATCCTTCGGCTATGTTGGATACTATCGAGATCGATGCCCTTCTTATTTGATCTTTTAGACTGAAATCTTTTGAAAAATTTCCTTCGGATGTTAGTTTGTATATTTTAATCGATAAATTTTTGGATTCCTGCCATACATTTAATTCTTTAAATGATTGATATCCCATTTTTTGTGTCTCCCCTAATTTTATTTAATACAATCGTAAATATAATAATGAAAACAAGGAAAAAGTATGGGACATTATAAATGATGTTTTGATTATTCAATCAAATAATCTAGATAATTACTTTCGTTGACAAAATAATAATTTTTTGGGTTATAAATCTCAACGAATTCTTTTTGTTTTTTTGTGCGCGCTGTTTTAGACCATTTAAATTCAAACGCAGTGAGCATGCCGTCTTTATCCTCGATTAAATCAATTTCTTTGCCTGTATATGTGCGCCAAAAATATGTGCCAAGAGTAATCCTTTTGTTTGAATGAAATTTTTGCCTTTCAATAAACATAAAATTCTCAAACAACTGTCCGATATCGTTTCTTAAATCTATTGAATTAAAATTCATTATTATACTGTTTCTAATGCCGTTGTCGCAAAAATAATATTTAGCTTTGGAAGTAACCTCATTTCTTAAATTCCTGCTAAAGCCGCCTAATTTTTTTATTATAAAACTTTTCTCCAATAAGTCTAAATATCTTCCGACTGTTTTTACATCCACGCTTAAATTTGCTGCCAGTTCATTCAGCGATACTTCGCTTCCAATCTGAAACGATAAAAGCTTAAGTAAATCTATCAAGTGCTTATGAGATTTTACTCTTTCATAGGACAAAATATCCTTCAAGAGGTAACTATTTACAAGTTCATTTAAAATCTCAATTTTCTCTTCTTTTTTACCAGCGAGGGTAACTTCCGGATATAAACCGAAAATTAAAAAATTCTTTAACTCTTCTTTTAGTTCGAACTTATTGTATATACTAAGTAGTTCTTCCTGAGAGAAAGTATAAAGGACTGAAGTTCTTTTTCTACCCGTCAACGGTTCACCAATTGATTGAGAGAGGTCAAATGAGGACGAGCCAGTTACTATAACAAAAATTTCAGGGTGATTATCAACAATTATTTTTAATCCCATCCCGATATTTGGAATTTGCTGGGCTTCGTCAATTGCAATTAAGTCATAACCTGAGACATAATCATTTATTAGAGAAAAGTCTTGAGAGGAAAGGATTTGCTGAAATCTTATATTATCGCCAGATTCAAGTTTGTATTTTAGGTTGGTTTCCTTAAGATATTCATTCAATAAGGTAGTTTTACCTGTTCTTCGGGCACCGTAAATTATTAAGACTTTTCCTTGCTGGATAAGCTGTTTTATATTTATTTTTCTGATTATCATTTCAATTTATGGAATTATACTCCATAAATTTAATATAATTTATGTAATTACTCAAGTTACCGATATGTTGCTCAGTTGGAGCAAAGACAGTGTGGAAAAGTTGTGGTTGACTATATGTTGCCCCGTTAGGGGCAATTGGACATCATAAATGATGTCCCTACAACGGGAATGACAGTTTACTTATATAAAACTTGTAATACTGTATTTGGGTCTTTCGACAATAAATTTAATAATACTAAAGCCGGTCCTTGTGGATACCTATCGCCTCTTTCCCAATGACGTAATGTTCCTAAACTGATCCCAAATGATGCTGCAAATCTAGGTTGATTCATTCCAATCTTTTCTCTCAATTCTTTTACATTAATAGGCTTTGGCTTAAATTCTCTGACACCTTTAGAATTTCCTTTTGAATATTCTATAGCTTCCTTCAAACCTTTACTTATACTTTTAAATGCTTCGCTCATTTTTACCTCTTATAACTTTTTACTAACATTTTCACCAATTTTGCTAATTCGTTTCTCTCAGCTTTGCTTAAGTTAATCTTTTCATTTTTACCGAATATTGTTAACATAAATAAAGGGATAGTTTCATTATAGAAAAAATATATTACTCTGGAACCTCCGCTTTTACCTTTACCTTTTGAAGCCCACCTTAACTTTCTTACTCCTCCGGTTCCTGGTATTAGAGTCCCAGCTTTTGGATTAGAAGACAAATAATAAAGCAAATCGTATCCTTCATCTTCCGTTAATATTTTTTCTATTTTCTTTATATATTCAGGTAACTCGACAATAGTAATTAGCATATACGAATATAATCCATTGGATTACTTTAGTCAAGAGCTAAGGAAAAAGAAAGAATCCGCCTGATGGAATGATATTCGATTCGCAAATTATTAGGTTAATTTTGGGGGGAATGGGTGA
>JAJYOQ010000054.1 GCA_021796135.1 Bacteroidota bacterium | reverse complement strand
TTGAGTAAAAAATATTTTTCGATATTTATTCCTGCGCCTATTTTCTTATATGGCAGATAAAGATTATCTTCAAAATAATATTTAGGCAGGCGAATTAATTTATGGCTGACGAGATATGCCATATCAATTAATATTTTTCTTATAAAGCCATTCTCCTCTTTCCGCAAGTAAATTGTACGCATAATAATTAACCTTAACCCGATTCCTTGATTCAAAAATTATATAAGATATTAAAATTCAAGTCGTTTAAACCGACAGACGGAAATATAGTTAATTTTGGCTTATCTTCAGAGTCTGAAATTGAAGGGGTTGAACTGCGAATGGGCGCTGCAATATTTCCGAAAGTATAACCTAAAAAATAAGCTAGAGGCAAATCACTATACCAATGCATACCCTTATTCACCAAAGAAAATCCAAGAACTGCAAGCAGAGGATAGCTTACAGGTCTTATCCATTTTTCATCGGGGTAATTATTTGCTATTACGGTTAAGATAGCAGTTGCCGTAGATAAATGACCGGAAGGGAATGAATAATATTTTGGCTGATTCTTTTGGTATTGTTTAATACTGGGAACAAGTTTCCAATCTCCTCCTGTTTCTGAAGATGCGATTGGACTTTCTCTTCCCGCGATTCTTTTAAGTACTTGAACAAAAATTCCTGTAGTCAAAACTGCTTCAGCAATATTACTGCCGGTCCTTAAAGCCCTTTCATTATTAAATATTAATCCTGTACCCGCAAACAAAGCAGCGCCAAGAAATTGATATGTGCCGTTTCCAAAATTAACCACAAAACTTGATGTTTTATGATCTAAAGGTGAACGTAAATATAACCGGCGTTGAAAAGACCATGTTTTTTGGTCAATAGTCATTAATGAACCGGTAAGTGCAGCTATACCTAAATAACTTGGAATCATTTTTACATTTGCTGCCTGGGTAAAAAATTTTGAATAATCAGATGGAATATTCGTTATCATCTGATACCAGGTGACTTTTTTATTAAAACTTAATCCGGATACATTACCTTTTGGGCTGGATAGATACAAGGAATCATTATTCGTTAAATAATTATCTTGACAAAATGCGGAAGAATAATTAGTAAGCTGAAATAATAATAAAAACAATAATACAAAGCTCGATTTACTCATAATCCCAAAAATTGTTAAAAATATATTTTATTAAATCAATTGTAGTATTTATCTAAAATTATATAGTAATAGTGAAAAGTATATGAATACCCTTATAATTAATCCTTCTTAAATAATTATTTTGAGCTTTCCTATATAATAAATCCGCATTAAAGGAAAATTTTTCAAAGATAAAAAATTAGTCTCAGCTTAATATGATTAGTGTTTAATTTTGAATTTACAAATATATATGAAAATAACAGATATTTGTGATACAAATCTAACACCAAAGGAACTAATAAATTTGCCCAATAATTATGGTATAAAATAAATTAAACCATATAACAAAAAATATTAGAGTAAATCAATAAACAGAATAATATTTTCTAATTGGCAATATATTTTTTGAGATTAGAAGAATTATTTCTATTTTTGTTCTTCTAATTTTTAGGGGCAGATAGCTCAGTCGGTAGAGCAAAGGACTGAAAATCCTTGTGTCGGGGGTTCAATTCCCTCTCTGCCCACATTTAAATGCGAAAACTTTGCGGTTTTCGCATTTTTTGTTTTGAATACTTATTTAAAAAATATCTCAAATTTTCTAAACACTCATTCATTGCTTCTAAGAATGCAATGAACGGTGGTCTTTTTCTATCGGTTTATTATTTATCCTTACAATTAATTTAATTATATTGAGTTAGAATTATCTTCTTTATTTTAATCTAGCAAATTCAATATATGAATTATGGAAAATGACTCCTGAACAAATTGCTCGACTTCATATTGATGATTTATTAACAAGGGCAGGCTGGATAGTTCAAGACCTTGACCAGCTTAATCTTGGGGCTTCAATTGGGGTTGCTGTTCGTGAATATCCAACAAATAACGGACAAGCCGATTATGTCCTATTTGTCGATCGCAAAGCTGTCGGTGTAATTGAAGCTAAACCAGAGGGAACAACTCTCAGTGGAGTATCTGAACAGTCCTATAAATATTCAGCTAACTTTAAAAAAGAAGTTCCACACGTAGAATTGCCGCTCCCTTTCCTTTATGAAAGCACAGGTACTGAAACATTGTTCAGAGACTTAAGAGATCCAGAGTCACGCTCACGCCTAGTATTTGCCTTCCACCAGCCAAAAACCTTAATTGAATGGGCAAAAAATGACATAACTTTAAGAAGACGACTACAATTACTACCCCAATTAAATAAGGACAGATTATGGCAGCCTCAATTTGAAGCCATTGTTAATCTTGAAAAGTCATTTAAACTGAATAACTCTAGAGCCTTAATCCAAATGGCTACTGGTTCTGGCAAGACATTTACTGCTGTTAGTTTTATATACCGCCTGATAAAGTTTGCAGATGCTAAAAGAGTTTTATTCTTAGTTGACAGGAATAATCTTGGCAGGCAAACGAGGATGGAATTTCAGCAATATATTACTCCAGATGATGGTAGAAAGTTCACTGAATTATATAATGTCCAACAATTAACTTCAAATGTAATTGACCCAGTTAGTAGAGTTTGTGTTACTACTATTCAAAGATTGTTTTCAATGCTAAAAGGAGAAAAGGAATTCGACTCAGAATCTGAAGAGAAATCTATGTTCGATATTGCTCCAAATAGTAATGAAGAAAAAGAAGTAGTTTATAATTCAGAGATTCCTATTGAAATGTTTGACTTCATTGTTACTGATGAATGTCATCGTTCAATATATAAGCTCTGGAGACAAGTTTTAGAGTATTTTGATGCTTTTTTAATTGGACTTACAGCAACACCATCAAAACAAACAATAGGGTTCTTTCATAGAAATCTAGTTCAGGAATATACTCAGGAAAGAGCCGTTGCTGATAATGTAAATGTCGATTTTGAAGTCTATAGAATAGATACTAAAATTACTAAAGAAGGAAGTAAGGTTGAAACTGGATTCTATGTTGACAAGCGCAATAAATTGACGAGGAAAGTCAAAAGTGAAAAACTTGATGAAGATTTAGCATACTCAGACAAAGAATTAGACCGAAGCGTAGTTGCAACAGATCAAATTAGAACTATAATCCGCACTTTCAAGGAGAAACTTTTTACAGAGATATTCCCCGATAGAACTCACGTGCCTAAGACTTTGGTCTTTGCAAAAGATGATTCTCATGCTGAGGATATTGTCCATATAATTAGAGAAGTATTTGCAAAGGGAAACGACTTCTGTAAAAAGATAACTTATCGTACCACTGGTGAAAAGCCTGAAGATTTGATTAGCAGTTTTAGAAATTCATATAACCCTCGAATTGCCGTTACAGTTGATATGATCTCAACTGGAACAGATATAAAACCAATTGAATGCATACTCTTCATGCGTGACGTTAAATCTCCAATTTATTTTGAACAGATGAAGGGAAGGGGAACAAGGATAATATCTTCAGCTGACCTTCAAGCTGTCACGCCTGATGCTAAGTTTAAGACTCATTTTGTAATTGTAGACGCAATTGGGGTAACTGAAAGTGAAAAAATTCCTCCTGAACCTCCTCTCGAACGAAAGAGGAATATTCCGTTTGAAAAGCTATTAGAACAAGTTGCTGTAGGAGTAAGAAATGAAGAGATACTTTCTTCTCTTGCTTCAAGGCTTTCACGTCTAGATAAGATAATTACTCCAAAGCAAAAGGATGAACTCAAACTGCTCGCAAATAAAAAAGAACTAGATTCAATTTCTAACAAGTTACTTAATGCAATTGATCCTGATGTAAAGACAGAAAAAGCGAAACAAGAATTTGCTACTGACACTCCAACAAATGAGCATATAAAACAAACAGCCGATAAATTAGCAGACGAAGCCTGCATGGTATTCGATAATCCAGAATTTAGAAAATTGCTTATTGATATTAAAAAGCAAACGGAACAGACTATTGACACTGTAAGCTTAGATGAAGTTTTATTTGCTGGTTTTGACAGTAAGGCAAAGGAAAAAGCTAATAGTATTATTACAACCTGGAAAAAATTTATTGAAGATAATAAAGATAAAATACTTGCCTTGCAGATAATATATGGCTCACCTTACAGCAAAAGACATCTGACATATGAACAAATTAAAAAACTTTCTGAAGAAATAGAGAAACCGCCATATAATCTTAAGCAAGAATTAGTCTGGCATGCTTATGAGCAGATTGATAAAAGCAAAGTACGAAATTCCAATCCAGTTAAATTATTAACCAATATTATTTCACTTCTTAGGTTTACTATAGGAGAAACGAGTGAGTTAGTTCCTTTCCCAGATATAGTAGATCAAAAGTATGCTGATTGGATAGCCGAACAGGAGAAGAAGGGCAAGAAGTTTAATCCTGAACAGATTGAATGGCTACAGATGATTAAAGATCATATTTCTGCTTCTCTAGATGTAACAACTGAGGATTTTGATTATGCACCATTTTATGAAAAAGGCGGATTGATGAAAGTTTATAACCTATTTGGTGAGAGTTTGAATAAGATGCTTGAAGAGTTGAATGAGAGGCTAGTCGCGTGATTAAACTTCCAGCAAATTGGATTTTAACGGAAATAGGAAGTATCGCTCAATTAATTATGGGGCAATCCCCACCTTCTACAACATATAATTTCGACAATATTGGGCTCCCATTTTTCCAGGGCAAAGCAGAATTTACAAATATGAATCCAGTTGCGGTTAAGTGGTGTTCAAAACCAAAGAAGATAGCTGAGATTAATGATGTGCTTATCTCTGTTAGAGCTCCTGTTGGTTCTGTCAATATTGCAGATCAAAAAAGTTGTATCGGTAGGGGACTTGCCGCAGTTAGATACACTCACTGTTTTAAATATCTATTTTATTTTTTCCAATTTAACGAAAAAGTTATTGATGCAATGGGGACGGGAAGCACTTTTAGGGCTATCTCGAAAGAACAATTATCAAGATATAATATTAATCTACCTCCTATCAACGAGCAACACCGCATAGTTGCTAAAATAGAAGAACTCTTCACTAAACTGGATGCCGCAGTAGCAGAACTAAAGAATGTAAAGAAGCAGCTTAAACGCTATAGACAATCAGTTCTTAAAGCTGCGTTTGAAGGGAAGCTGACTGAGGAGTGGAGGGATAAAAATTTAATTAAAGAGAACAATAATGATTTATTTTTCCAAATTAAAAAAGACAAATTATCCAGAGAAACTAGTAATAAAATGTTCGAAATTCCAAATGTTTGGTCATGGACTGATATTAGAAGTATTAGTATAAAAATTCATTATGGATATACTGCAAGTTCGAACTTAGAAGAAGTCGGGCCGAAATTGTTAAGAATAACAGACATTCAAAACAATAAAGTTAGTTGGAATGAAGTTCCTTATTGCCAAATTGAGAATGAGCAAAAAGATAAATATTTATTAAAAGAAGGTGATTTTGTATTTGCTAGAACAGGAGCCACAGTTGGAAAAAGTTTTTTAATTCTAGGTGAAATACCAGAGGCCGTATTTGCTTCATATCTTATCCGAATAAAAATAAATACCAAAGTAAATAATAAATATGTGTCCTATTTTTTTAATACATTAAGTTATTGGCAGCAAATTTCTGAGGGACAAGTTGGAATAGGTCAACCAAATGTCAATGCCCAAGTACTTTCTCGTATCTTGCTGCCTTTAACAAATTTAGAAGAACAAAAACAAATTGTTGAAGAAATTGAATCGCGTTTTTCGATAGTTGACAAAATAGAAGAAGTCATCGACCAAAACCTTAAAATGACAGAATCATTGAGACAGAGTATACTTAAAAAAGCTTTCGAAGGTAAGCTTGTCCCGCAAGATCCAAATGATGAGCCAGCAGAGAAACTGTTGGAAAGAATAAAAGCAGAGAAAGAAAAAACAATAGCAAGTAATATCAAGTCTCCAAGAAAAATTGAAAAGCTTAAATGAATATTAGGCAGTTAAAAAATATTATTAAGAATGGCGAAGGAATTCATACCGAGTTTAAAAAATGCTCCTTCAAACTGCCTAAGAATGTTTTTGATACAATATGCGCATTCTTAAATAGAAACGGCGGGCATCTACTCTTAGGAGTTAATGACGATGGAACAATTGAAGGAGTATTTGAAGGTTCTACAAATGAAATTGTTAATAGCTTAATTACTAGCTGTAACGATCCTATAAGATTATCACCAACATTTTATTTGTCAACTGAAGTATTTGATATTGAAGGAAAGAAAGTTATCTATGTTTACGTACCAGAAAGTTCCCAAGTACACAATACTGTGGGTAGAATTTTTGATAGAAATGAGGATGGCGATTTTGATATAACCAGTAATCATAGTTTAGTCTCCCAGCTTTTCCTCCGTAAGCAAAGTACATTTTCTGAGAATACAATTTATCCTTACATGACATTGAATGATTTTGAATTACCTTTATTCGATAAGGTTAGAATCATGGCTAGGAATCAAAGAGCTAACCATCCCTGGCAAGATATGAATAATGATCAGTTGCTAAAATCTGCAAGTCTTTGGAAAAAAGATTTACTAAATGGTAATGAAGGTTATACACTTGCTGCCGCAGTGTTATTCGGTACTGAACAGACAATAATAAATATACTTCCTCATTACAAAACAGATGCTATACTTAGAATTGAAAATATTGACAGATATGATGACCGTGATGATATAAGAGGCAATTTAATTTCGGCGTATTCCAGGTTAAACGAATTTATAAAAAAACATCTACCAGATAAATTTTATATTGAAGGAACTCAAAGATTAAGCATTCGTGATAAAATATTCAGAGAAATTGTTGCTAATCTTTTAATCCATCGTGAGTTTAATAATCATTTTCCTGCTAAATTAATTATTGAAGCTGACAAGGTTTATACTGAGAATGGGAATAAACCTCACGGAGTTGGAACCATTGATCCAGGCAATTTTTCTCCTTTTCCTAAGAATCCTACAATTGCCAGGTTTTTCAAGGAAATAGGCTGGGTTGATGAACTTGGCTCTGGTGTACGGAATACATCCAAATATTGCAATATCTATAATGGCAACAGAGGTCAAGCTGAGTTTATTGAAGGAGATATTTTCAAGACAATTGTTCCTGTTCCAATAGTTGTAACTCGCAAGGCTTCAGTTAGTAAACAAGTTCCTTTAACTATTGAACCTGATCTTGTCGAATTGGCTGTTAATGATGTAATAAACGATAGCGGCGGGGGTCGTGGCGGTGATGATGGCGGGGGTCGTGGCGGTGATGATGGCGGCGGAACTTTAGCCGATGAGGTAAAAGCTGAGATCATAAGAATGATTAGAATAATCAAAGATAAACCAGGCTTAAAAGCAGGTGAGTTAGCAGAAATAATAGATAAACCAAAACGTACGTTAGAAAGATATATTAGTATTTCAAGAAAATTAGAAATAATTAGCTTTAAGGGAAAACTACGAAAAGGCGGTTATTACCTAACGGAAAATTTTAAAAAAAGGTTAAAGAATGACTGATTCAGCTTCAATTGTTGCTAAACTTTGGAATTACTGTAACGTACTTCGTGATGACGGTGTAAGCTATGGCGATTATGTTGAACAATTAACATACTTACTGTTTCTCAAGATGGCAGATGAACAAACAAAAGCGCCGTATAACCGCCCTGACATTATTCCAAAATCATTTAACTGGCAAAAACTAATAGATCTAGATGGTGAGCAGTTAGAAACTCAGTACCGCAAGACTCTGGAGAACTTAGCAAAAGAAGAAAATACATTAGGTATAATTTTCCGTAAGTCCCAGAACAAAATTCAAGATCCTGCAAAGTTAAGACGGTTAATTACCTTAATTGAAAGTGAAACATGGACTGGACTTGATGCGGATATTAAAGGTGATATTTATGAAGGACTGCTTCAGAAGAATGCTGAGGACACAAAGAGCGGTGCTGGTCAATATTTTACTCCTAGAGAGCTGATTAAAGCATTAGTTGAGGTAATTAAACCAAAACCCGGAGAAACTATATGCGATCCAGCTTGCGGCACTGGCGGCTTTATGTTAGTTGCACATGATTATATAATTCATAACTATCAATTAGACAGAGATCAAAAACATTTCCTGAAGAATGAAACCTTTAGCGGAAATGATATAGTTGATGGAGTTGTGAGATTATGCGTGATGAACCTTTATCTTCACGGCATAGAAGCTAAAATTTCTTCAGTTGATAGTCTGATAGGTGATCCTGGTAAAAGATATAACATTGTTATAACCAATCCGCCGTTCGGAAAGAAAAGCAGCATAACCGTTTTTAATGGACAAGGTAAAGCCGAAAAGGATTCTCTTATTTATGAAAGACCTGATTTCTGGACAACAACTTCAAACAAACAGCTTAATTTCCTTCAGCATATAAAGACAGTACTTGATATAAATGGCAGGGCAGCAGTAGTTCTACCCGATAACGTTCTTTTTGAAGGTGGAGCGGGGGAAAAGATACGGAAGGAATTGCTAAAGCAATTTGATGTGCATACTATTTTGCGTTTGCCGACTGGTCTATTCTATGCGCAAGGTGTAAAAGCTAATGTAGTCTTCTTCGATAAGAAACCAGCAAGTGAAACTCCCTGGACTGAAAAGGTTTGGATTTACGACTTAAGAACAAACATTCACTTTACTCTTAAAACCAATTCACTGAAATATTCCGACTTAGAAGACTTTATTAAATGCTACAAAACATCAAATAGAAATGAACGTGTTGAAACTGAACGATTTAAAACTTTCACTTATGATGAAATAATCAAAAGAGATAAAACCAGTCTTGATATTTTCTGGTTAAAAGATGATAGCGTAGAAGACTCAGCCAACCTACCCGATCCAGAAGTTCTAGCTGATGAAATTGCCGCTAGCCTGGAAATTGCTCTTGAGCAAATAAATGAAATTCGTACACAGTTAAGTAATTAAGTTATATTTTGATGTAATCTGTAACTATAAATTATTATTGTGATTACTTTTCAGTAATCTCTACCCATTTTAAATTATTTCTACATTTTCGAATATTTTCCCTTCTGCCTGATGTCCAGAAACTGAAGTATTATGGTATAAGCATTTTTTATAATTAATGTTCATTTATTTTAATAATTGCTAAAGATTCGGTATTTTAAAATATTGTATAAAATTAATAATTAAATTTTCTTAATAATAAGTGGGTAATTAAATGGAAACTAAAATAATTTGGACAAAAATTGACGAGGCTCCGGCTTTGGCAACTTATTGTTTACTGCCAATAGTAAAATCATTCATAAAAGGGACAGGGATAGATATTGAACTTAAAGATATTTCTCTTGCTGGTAGAATTCTGGCGAACTTTCCGGATAAATTGAGAGAAGATCAGAAGGTTCCTGATTATCTTACCGAACTTGGAGAAATCACCCAGAATCCCGATGCTAATATTATAAAACTTCCCAATATAAGTGCTTCTATACCTCAATTACATGCTGCAATAAAAGAATTGCAGGATAAGGGATATAATATCCCCGATTATCCGGAGGAACCAAAAAATGATGAAGAAAAAGAGTTAAAAAATAGATTTTCTAAGGTCCTTGGCTCGGCTGTAAATCCGGTTTTGCGTGAGGGAAATTCCGATAGACGCGCTGCTGCTTCGGTTAAAAAGTTTGCTCAAAAACATCCTCATAAAATGATGAAGCCCTGGCCTGCATCAGGATCTAAGACCAGAGTCGCAAGTATGAAACAAAAGGATTTTTACGGTACGGAAAAATCAGTTACTCTCGAAAAAGAGGATTCTGTAAACATTGAATATTACGATGAGAAGGGAAATAAAACGGTTCTGAAAGAAAAGCTTAAGCTTCTTAAAGGTGAAGTAATAGATTCTTCAGTAATGAATGTTAAAGAATTAAGAAAATTCTATGCAGAGCAAATTGAAGAAGCCAAAAAGGATAATGTCCTTCTTTCACTTCATCTAAAAGCTACAATGATGAAAATTTCAGATCCGATAATGTTCGGACATGCTGTTTCCGTTTATTATAAAGATGCACTCGAAAAACATGCAGATGTCCTTAAAGAAATTGGAGCTAACTTAAATAACGGTCTTATGGATGTGCTGGAAAAATTAAAGAAACTTACTGAGGAGAAAAGAGCACAAATTGAAGCTGATATTAACAAAGTATATGAGTATCAACCTGAATTGGCAATGGTCGATTCGAGAATCGGTAAGGCAAATCTTCATGTTCCTAATGACATCATAGTTGACGCTTCAATGCCGAATGTAGTGCGCGATGGGGGAAAAATGTGGAATAAAAAAGACGAATTGGAGGATTGTATTGCTATGATTCCTGATCGCTGCTATTCTACTATATATGAAGAAATTATCGAGGATGCGAAGACTAAAGGTCAGTTTGATCCTGCAACTATGGGAGCTGTATCTAATGTAGGATTGATGGCTCAAAAAGCCGAAGAATATGGATCTCATGATAAAACCTTTGAGGCAAAGGGGGGTGGTTTTATCCGGGTTGTAAACTCTGAAGGAAAAATTTTGCTTGAACAACAGGTTGAGAAAGGCGATATTTTTAGAATGTGTCAGGCTAAAGATGAACCTATTAAAGATTGGATAAAACTTGCGGTTAAAAGAGCAAGAGAATCTTCTACGCCTGCTATTTTCTGGCTTGATGAAAAAAGAAGCCATGATAGGGAAATTATTGCTAAAATTAATAAATATTTACCTGAAAACGATACAAAGGGGCTGGAAATCAAAATCCTAAGTCCGGTCGATGCAATGAAATATACTTTGGATAGAGTAAGAAAAGGATTGGATACGATTTCGGTTACCGGAAATGTTCTTCGTGATTATTTGACGGATTTATTCCCGATTCTTGAACTAGGGACAAGTGCAAGAATGCTTTCCATAGTTCCGTTATTAAAAGGCGGAGGTTTATTTGAAACCGGTGCCGGTGGTTCTGCTCCTAAGCATGTTCAGCAATTATTAAAAGAAAACCATTTAAGGTGGGATTCGCTAGGAGAATATTGCGCTCTTGTTCCATCATTTGAAATGATAGCTGAAAAAACAAATAATCCTAAAGCAGCTCTTTTAGCAGAAACTCTGGATGCTGCAATCGGTAAATATTTAGAGAATGCCCGTTATCCTTCCCGTAAATCAGGTGAAATAGATAATAGAGGAAGTTCTTTCTATCTTGCTTTATATTGGGCGCAGGCTTTATCTGAGCAGAATAAAGACGCAACTATGAAATCCCGCTTCTCAAAAATGTTTAAGGAATTGCAGTCAAATGAAAATGAAATTGCAAAGGATTTGATCACTGTACAGGGTAAACCTGCAGATTTGGGCGGATATTACCAACCTGACGATGTTAAAACTGAGTCTGTAATGCGTCCTAGTCTAAAATTAAACAAGATTATAGATGGATTTTAATTAAAATAAATTAAGAAAATAATCATTATTCTTAAACGGATAGACTAACTAATCTATCCGTTTTTAATTATTGTCCAAGATTATTTTATTTATCATTTTGACTTGTGCTATCATTGAATTATTTTTAATCAACTGGATTTTGGTTAAACTTCATAACATAAAGTTAGAATATTTTTTTTCATTTTGTTATTTTGGTTAAAATGGATTTTACATTTGAAAAAGTCGATAATCTTTTAGTTATCTCAGTCAATATAAAGAAAGCTACTTTTTTTGAGCTAAGTGCTTTTAATGAGTTGCTAAAATATCATCTAACTAAAAATACATTAAATTTTATAGTTGATTTATCGTATTGCGAATATATTGATTCTGTTTTTTTAAGCGGGATCATTAATCTGCTGCGTATTGCTTCCATACGTGGCGGAAATATGAAAGTTGTAAAACCACAAAATGATTTTAAAGAAATATTTAGCGATGTAAAAGCATTTAGAGCTTTTGATTTTTGTGTATCAAAAGAGTCAGCAATTAGGGAATTAAAAGGGGGACTGAAAATTACTCTCTATCAAGAAAATGCCGGTAAAACGTATAACAGCTATTCAAATTTCCGTTTGATTCAGAAATAAAGGATATAAGATTCTTATACGCTTATAAAGGGATGCAAGTGCATTTAATGTTTTTGCAGACCTTCGTGAAATCCATTTTCGTCTTCCCAGCCCTTCGGAGCTGTTTTCATGAAATATAACGATATTGCCAGTGATATTAAAGAAAGAATAGCATAGGCAAATAAAATGATTAACATTTTAATTCTTTCAAAAAATTTTTTCTTAGACAAAAGTTTAATATGGATGTCTTGTCTATTTTTATTAATTTTGGCTAAAATGAATTAAATAATTGATTTTTTATTTTGGATTCATCTCTAAGCTATAATTTATTATCGGGGATGTCTTTCAAATGTTTAATTGATTATGAACATTGTCATTATTTTGTAGTAAAAAGTGATGGAATTTATGAAACCTAATATCATATTAAATACAGATTTCCCGGAACTTAACCTTGTCAAAAAAGGGAAGGTAAGAGATATTTACGATCTCGGAGAGCATTATTTGATCGTATCTACAGATAGATTATCAGCTTTCGATGTTATAATGGCTCAGGGAATTCCTCTTAAGGGTAAAGTGCTTACCCAAATTTCGCAATTTTGGTTTAACTTTACTAAAGACATTATCCCAAATCATTTGATATCCGTTAATGTTGAGGACTTTCCTTCCTCTTGTAGTAAATACTTGAATGATTTAGAAGGAAGATCAATGCTTGTAAAAAAAGCAAAAGTATTGCCTTTAGAATGCATTGTCAGGGGTTATATTTCAGGATCGGGCTGGAATGATTATAAAAAAAACGGTACAATTTCGGGCATTAAATTACCCCCTAATCTGGTTGAATCAGAAATATTACCAGAGCCAATTTTTACGCCATCTACAAAAGCTGAAGTCGGTACTCATGATGAAAATATTTCATCAGATGAAGCAGAGAAAATTGCAGGGAAACAAGTTTTTGAAAAAATTAAGTCTGCAGCATTGGAAATTTATAAAAAAGCTTCGAAGTATGCCCTTACTAAAGGAATTATTATAGCTGATACAAAAATGGAATTTGGTATTTATAACAATGAGATTATACTAGTTGACGAAGTACTTACACCAGACAGCTCCCGTTTTTGGGTTTTAGATACTTATGAAAAGGGAAGAGCACAGCAAAGTTATGATAAACAATTCGTCAGAGATTATTTATTATCGATAAACTTTAATAAACAGCCTCCTCCTCCTATTCTGCCGGATGATATTATTAATAAAACTGCTGAAAAATATTTAGATGCTTTATTTCAAATTACCGGTAATAAATTAATCTGATGATCCCTACTAAAATTAGTCTTAATAAAGATGGAATTCTTTACATCAAATGGGATGATGGTAATGAAACAAATATTAATTCCAAAAGTTTAAGAAGATTTTGTCCATGCGCTACTTGCGCATCGCTTAGGGATACTCAAAGTAAAAATTTTATACCTATTTTTGGCTTGGATCAAATAACTATAGTTGAGATAAATAAAGTCGGAAGTTATGCTATCTCAATTAAATGGAAGGATGGTCATAGTACAGGTATCTATGAATTTCCGTATTTAAAACTTATTTCTAAGAATAATATTAAATAAAAGTAATGCTTCTACCAAATCAACTAACTGTTTTAAGAATAATACTTACGCCAGTATTCTTAATGTTGTTTCTATCGGAAAATCCCGTGCTGAAACAAATCTCTTTAGTTGTATTTATAATAGCGGCATTGACAGATTGGTATGACGGCTGGTTAGCAAGAAAGTTTAATTATATAACTTCGTGGGGTAAGTTTTGGGATCCTTTGGCTGATAAAATTTTGACTTCCGGCGCTTTTATAGGGTTTGTATTTCTAAAAGTAATCCCATTATGGATGGTTGCTATAATTCTTATTAGAGATTTTAGTATTACTGGTTTAAGAGTTTATGCTGACTATAAAGGTATGAGTTTTCCTACAAGTTTCTATGCAAAATGGAAGACATTTATACAGATGGCATTCCTGTATTATTTATTAATTATTTATGTCGGAATATCTTCACCCCAGATTTATCAGAAGAATATAAAGGTCTTTTCTTTATTATTTGATCATAATTTTATTTATTTTGGCATGCTTTTAATAACCATAATTACTTTCCATTCGGGAGTAACTTATGTAGTTAACAACAGGAGATTGATAATAAAACTTTTTAAAGGTGAATATTA
>JAJYOQ010000521.1 GCA_021796135.1 Bacteroidota bacterium | reverse complement strand
TGTCATATCTAAGGAGCCCGCCGGCAGGCAGGCCTGCCTACCGGACAGGCAGGTTTGTAAATATATTGAATTTATTGCAAAGTTTGAATTATATCTTTATTGCCCCGCAGCATTGTATTTACAATAGTTTGTGTATCTACCTTCTTTTTTTTGGCAACCTTTTCAATAAATTCAGCAATATCTTTATCAAGGTAAATAGGAACATTTAATCGAATATTTTCACGATAGAACTTTCCTCGAATACCTTTAGAAAAATCATATTCCTTTTTCATTTATCACCTTGTATTATATAGTAGAATATACTTCTTCTAAAAACTCTAAACCAAGCTTTCTTTGTTGTCCTTCATAAAACTCAACTGCTTGATTAAGCTCATATTGAGCTTCCGGATGAAATGTATATCTCACAGTCTAATGCGGTCTCTAATTTCTCTGAATACTTGTTCGCCGTCTATAGCGTTGATTTTACCTTCTTCATATTCCCTTACACGCTTTTCGGCTTCCTCAGTCCACAAACGATCAATTTCTTTTGGGGTTGGAACATTGAGACTTCCTAATAGCTTATTAACTAATTCCGCTCTATCTTCACGTGGAAGAAGAAGCGCTTCATTTGCAAATTTCCGGGCTAAATTTGTCATACCTGTAAGCCTTTGACTTAATATTTCCTCCATAATATCTTATTTATTTGTAAATATAATCTCCGTGAAATCTATTTACAATTACTAACTGCCTCTATTGTAATTGCGCTTTTAACGTATTCAAGTTCAAGAGCCTTACACTTAAACTTAATCTTGAACCCTTGGAGGTTTTACACTTGACTACCATTATATTTGAAATTGTCTGCGTAGCATGAGTAAATCAAAGAGCCACAGAGTGGCGAAACAAAAACTAATCACGTTATCCATATTAATGCTCATCTTTAAATTAATCATATGTCGCTCCTCTGGAGCTTTATTCTTTTTTTTAATCCTTTTCTACTAATATGTCGCCGCTCTGCGGCTGCCTTAACAAAATAAAAGAGATTCATTTTTAGGAAAAAGCCCCAGCGGGGCGGCACATTAGTAGAAAAATCACATACAAAAAAATCAAAGAGCCACAGAGTGGCGAAACAAAAACTCTTATCAAAGATTATTGATGAAGACATTGCGGCAGCATCAATAAAAACGGCATACACTTATCATAATTTAATTCGTAATAATTTACTCCCAAATTTATATTATTATAATATTCCGGTTGATGATCCTTATAATATTTCTCGGATGATATTTCCCAAAAATTATTTCCAAGCTTCTGAGCGATAAACCACTTTTCTATTAGTCTTGCCGCTCTGCCGTTTCCGTCTCTAAACGGGTGAATATGTGCAAACTTTAAATGAATCAAAGATGCAAAATAAAATACATGCGCTGTGGTTAAATTTTTATTTAATAAAAAATCAATCCCGGCAAAGAACTCAGTCATAGCTTCTTGTACATGCCCGGGCTCGATTGCAAGATATACTAACCCGCCTTTATCAAAAACCCCTACTTTTTCAGTTCTATATTTCCCTTGATTGCTTTTTATAACTAATGTCTTAGAAAAAATTTTATGGCATGCAAGAAGTTTTTTTTCATTTAATTTATTTTCCTGGGCATACTTATATGCTAAAATTAAATTTTCAATCTCTTGAATCTCTTTTTGCGGTTTAAGCTTTTCCTTAGAAAGCTTATGGTTCATAAATGAATTTAGATCAATGCTGTTTCCTTCAATATTTGAAGAATAAACAGCCGATGCTTGAGTTTTATATTCAATACTTCCGCCCGCCGTTGTAAAATCAAAAGATTCAATCATCGAATTAATTTGATTCCCGGTTAAGTTGTTATATTCCGCAAAATATTTTTCTTCTGTTATTTGCATTTCATAAATTTCTTTCACCTATATAAAAGAGATTCATTTTTAGGAAAAAGCCCCGGCGGGGCGGCACATTAGTAGAAAATCATACACAAAAAATTCAAAGAGCCACAGAGTGGCGAAACAAAAACATTATCTTACTTTAGAAAAATTTGGCTTATTCTTTATCGTTTTAGCGATTGTTTTTCCAATCTCATATAGACTATAAGGAGCTATATCAGCGCCATTAGGCCAAACGATTGTCTTTAATGTATCATCAACTTTGAATTGTATAAAAATATTTTTGTCTTTCAATGGTTCAAACATTTCTCCATACAACTCATTTTTGAGATCAACTATTTTTTCCACTCCATTGCTGAATAAGCAATATATTTTATAATCTCCTATATATTTGGCAGCTTTTACTTTTATTAAATAATCCATACTTAATACTCCTATTCTAAAGGTTTAATTTTTTTAATAGGCATATCTTTGTGAACTCTATTCCAGTTTTCAACTAATTCTTCTTTATGTAATTTAGCCCACAACTTTTCATTTTCTTCATCAGTAAGGTCGTCAAGGCTTGACAACAAAAAAGTCGCTAATCGTGCGCGAGAGTTCACATCCAATTTTATCAATTGTTTTTCAATATTTTGAACAGTCATATTTTTATCCTCCTTTTCAAAATTACAAAAACGAATTGAATGTTGCTACCCGCCCGCCTAATACATTGCTTTGATATAAATATTCTGTGCAGTTAGTTAGAAATACAAAAAACGAATTTACCGGAAAACGGTTTATTTTGGCAGTTATATTCCGAAGCGTTTCCATCAAGCAAATTCCAAAGCCCGCACATGACGATCTGACGACAAGCTGTTCTTATGTGTCTTCAGCCGCTCAATTTCGTGGAGAGTTTCGGCAGTTAAGTAACTTTCGCCACAGTTCGGGCATGATACTACGGGTACATCCTCTATAAGCAAAAGATGCTTTCCTTTGCCATACGTCCTCGCCAAGCGCCTAACCTTGGCGCCTTCTTTACCGCAAATATCGCATTTCATAAATTTCTTTCACCTATGTTTGATTTAATAACTCATGTTACGCAGACAATTTCAAATATAAAGGAAGTGAAGTGCAAAACCTCCGAGGTTTAGGAAAACCTCGGAGGTTTCTCACTATGTAATAATAACCGTAATGGAACTGCTTAATAATCTTTCTTTTGTAAAAACAAAAACAATTTCTCCACAAAAAGCACAACTTTTAGAAGATATTAAAGAATCCGTGGAAAACCTGAATCTTGTAAAACATGGAAAGCTAAAAGCCCGCCACGCAAAAGCTTTGATAAATGAACTCTAATGTTCTTTCCATACCGCCGTTTGACAGATAATTAAAAAGATTAGCAAAAAAATTTCCTTCGCTAAAAGCTGAATATGCTAAATTTGTAGAAGACATGGAAAACAATCCTGCGCAAGGGAAACCTTTAGGTAACCATTGCTATAAAGTCCGCTTGGCAATTAACTCTAAAGGAAAAGGTAAATCT
>JAJYOQ010000520.1 GCA_021796135.1 Bacteroidota bacterium | reverse complement strand
AACCATTAGAGAGCACACAAACTTTTTTGATGCAACTCCATCCAGGGATTCTGATGCAGAAAGATGGAAACTATGATTACGCCACATGAAATCGCTATTGAAGCCACCGCCGACTTTGCTGTCCGGAAAGTTGCTGCTTGGCATAGCGATGGCTAAGCCTTCTTGACGCGACTTATCAGAGTACCAACCTCCAGACATATAGTTCGTTAATGATGATGAACACGGACAGTTTCCCGGACTGATCGCTCGTACATCAAAATTCCAATTTTGATAATCTGCAAAATCATAACCAAATGGTCCCATCTTTTCATTTGTCAAATGTGTAATTCTTTCATCAAGCTTAAGGTAATATTTGGGCTCGCCTCCGGGATTGGGGACCCAATGAGCGATGGTTTCGAGTGTATAAGGAGAGAAGTAGCTGGTAGGAATAGTGGTATCAACCTTTCCGCCCCAAACAGCGATGAGTGGATGGGGGTAAAATCCATTATTATGATTGAAGTCAAGCATCATAGTTATGATATCGACCGAATCATTACCGTAACAAGCTATGCCTGTAACTGGCGACATGTTTGTTCCGTCTCCAGCTTGTGTGGGATTGTAATCACCCGGCCAAAGACCATCATTTCTTTGATTATGAAAAGCCATTTGTAAGAGGCCTCCGCCATTATATCCCCAAACATACTCCATATCACGGTATTTCAACGAGACTATTGCCCCGCCTTCAGCAACGTCGAAAAGTACGGCTTGCTCGTTTGCTGGATCCTTAAACACAACAGCCTGATCCACTTCCCCGGGCTCCATCGTAAAGTTAGTTATCTGACCGCCCACCCGAACTGCCTGCTTGTCTATTGGCGTAGATAATTGTGTTGCTCCCCGATTAGTGGCGCTGCTTAATGTGTCTGCCGCAGTCCATGCTTGTGCTTCTATAGTTAATAGAAAAAGAAAACACAATAATATGAACCAAAGTTGTAAAAGTTTATTCTTTTCCATAAACATACCTCTATGATTTTATATAAAATGTTAGTTAAGATTAAAAAAATAAAGTGGTTTCTTTGCATAAGAAAGAAACCTCTTTTTATATCATTATATCTATTTCAAATAATATCTTAAGGGCACTTCTAAAAACTAACAATTAAACTTGATTTATTTTGTAAATTCATTATTTCCAAAAATTGGGATATTTTTCATCGAACATTATCGATTTATACCCTTTATTTTAAGGGATCATCGATCACTTTTGAGGACTTTTATCCTCCCGGACATATCTCACCCTGCAAGTTGTAGATAACGATTCATGTTGTAGGTCAAGTTCATAAGACCTATAACCCCGTTTGCTCTTTTCTTGCCAATCGTGCGCAAGTAAATTCCTTTCATGCTGTTGGTCATATAACCAAAGACATGTTCTACCCTGGCTCTGATCTTTGACTTCTTCCGATTGCTTTCCCATTGTGCCTCAGTTAGTGGAGTGTTACTATAACCTTTTTCATGAATTCTGTTACGGATCTTTTCCTTCCCTAACAGTGCAGCTATCTTCTCTCCCGAATATGCGCTGTCTGCATACAACTCATGGTGACTATCACTTTTATCTAATAAACTCCCCACTGCCTCTGAATCATGAGCGCTTGCATCGGTTACTTTATATCCGCTGATCAATTTGCTCTTACAGCATATCTTTACATGATTCTTATAACCAAAATAATTCTCGCCGTTCTTCTTCAGCCACCTTGCATCTGTATCTTTTTGACGTAACATATTAGGCTTGTTTTCCCACCCCTCTGGTATTTCTCCCTGCTTGATTTGATCATTTTCTTCACGGTTATTCCTTTGTCTAGGTGCTTCTACTATTGTTGCATCTATTATTGATCCTTCTTTTATCAAAAATCCTTCCTTCTCTAACATACTTTCAAACTTTTTGAATAATTTCTCTATTACTCCTTTGTTTACCAGATTCTCTCGAAACAACCAGATTGTGTTTTGATCAGGTATATTATCGCCCAGAGACAATCCCAGGAATCGCATAAATGTAAGTCTATCATTTATCTGAAATTCCATCTGCTCATCTGATACATTGTACAGACGCTGAAGTATCAACACCTTAAACATCATTATATAATCATATGGGGGCCGACCGCCATATCCTCTCATTTCTTTTTTCATCGCTCTTTCTAGTATTTGCCTAAAGCTTTCCCACCTTATCATCAATGACAGTTTTACTAACGGATCTCTTTTCTTTGTCAGTTTAGCTAACCTGTTCTCTTCGTCAAAAAATCCGGGTTGTATATGCTTTCTCATTGCTTGGAAACTCATCTTTTTTATTGTTATTGGGTTTATTAATATAACAATATTTCTTTGACTTCTACTTTATTTTATATAGTTTTTAGAAGTGCCCTTATGTAAGTACTATTGGATAATCCCATAATTTTTTACATATTGGATACATATATTGTCCATATTGTCTTTTTAAAAACTTTCCCTTATAAGTTAGTTCCTAAAAAATTTGATCGACAACATAATAAATTTACTAAGTGATTTGATATCTTTAATAATTACTCTAGGACCTCTCTTAAGATTTTTCTTGTTGCAGTCTTTACAAATATTTAAATTCCCGTTTATTATTTTTTTCCGTATTTCTTTTCTTTTTGAGGAATTCCAAACAGTTGCCCCCTCGTTAATATTACCATATTTATAACCATATAAAAATTCACACGGGAACAAGTCACCCCATGGGTCTACAATCATTATTCTTCTTGCTCTATCACAATCAAAATAATTTTTTTCCAGTTGATTAACAATTCTTTTATTAATAAAAATTTTAAGTTTTTGTTTTGTGTTATAAATAAATGATTTAGGAATATTTCCCTTTGACAAATAATTCTGTAAAAAATCAGCTTTTTCTTTAGCGTTTAATTCAAAGTTTAATGGATCTTTCCCTTTCACAAATGTTACTTCTTTACCATTAATAAAATCTTTAGGTGTATGAATCATATCTATTAGAAAATTTATGAGTAACTTAGCTTCATATTTTTTTGCTATTTCAATCATAGAATCCATATCATTTATATTTGCTTTTGAAACACATATTGCAATTTCAATTATTGGATTTTTTGTCTCCATTTCTTTTTTTGCATTATATAAATTAGCCAGTCCTAATGTAGCCCTTCTAAATGAACCTTTACCCCGGAACATGTCATGTATATGTTCAGGCCCATCAATTGAAAATATTACTTTTTGTACTTTACTCTTTACTATTTTTATTGCTCTCTGCTCAGTAATCAATGTACCATTAGTCATTATTTCTGTATGTACCCTAGAAGAGAATTCAGATATTATTGTCTCTAAATCCTTTCTCATTAAAGGCTCACCACCTAAAATATTTAATTTTTTTACATATTATTTATTTA
>JAJYOQ010000519.1 GCA_021796135.1 Bacteroidota bacterium | reverse complement strand
ATTGTCGATGAACATAAAAATTTCGTTGATGATGTCTTGGTCTCCGTTTTTCGCATGCCGAATTCTTATACAGGAGAAGATAGCGTTGAAATAAGCACTCATGGAAATCCTCTTATTTCAAAAAAAATTATTGAACTCTTAAGCCAACAAAATGTCAGGCTTGCTGAACCGGGTGAATTTACAAAGCGCGCCTTCTTAAATAACAGAATAGATTTAAGCCAGGCTGAAGCAGTCGCCGATATTATAAACGCTAGAACTGAGGCTTCATTAAAAGGAGCAAGAAATCAACTTGATGGTATTCTATCACAAAAAGTTAATGAACTTAGAAATTTGCTTATTAATGCCTCCTCTTTTATTGAATTGGAATTGGACTTTGCTGAAGAAGATATTGAATTTTTGAATAAAAATGATCTTCTTAAAAGAATTGATAAAATAGCATTTGAGATTGACAGGTTGATATCTACCTATTCTTTTGGAAAAGTGATCCATGACGGCGTGAATGTTTCCCTGGTTGGAGCTCCTAATGTAGGAAAGTCCTCAATATTAAATTATATCGTTAAGGAATCCAGAGCAATCGTAAGTGATATCCCTGGAACAACCAGAGATGTAATCCGGGAAGATGTTTCAATAGGCGGAATCTTGTTCAGACTTCATGATACTGCTGGAATTCGACCCTCATTTGACGAAATTGAGAAAGAGGGAATTTCTAGAAGCCAGGAGGCAATTAAAAATTCAGATATAATTCTTTTAATCGGCGATGTTCAACAAGGAATTTCTCCAAAGCTTTTAGATAATGTAAATTCTATGGCTGGTGTTGGTAAGACAATTAAACTAATAAATAAAATTGACCTTACACCAAATAAGATTTTTGATAATGAATATATCTGTGTCTCCGCCTTAACCGGACAAGGAATGGAGAGTTTGTTTAATAAACTAATACAATTTTCTGTCGGCTCTTCTGTGTATAGTGAAAAATCGGCGGTTGTTTCTAGCTTACGTCATTTTTTATGCTTAAAAAATGCTAAAGAATCTTTACAAAAAGCCGTGGATTCTATTAATCTCGGACTTAGTGGAGAGTTTATAGCTGTCGACCTGAGAAATGCAGAAAGCAATCTTGGCGAAATTATTGGGGAGGTTACTTCAGAAGATATTCTAAATAATATTTTTATGAAATTCTGTATAGGAAAATAGTTTCACGTGAAACGGGAAGAATTAAAGATTTCAAAGACAAGCTTTTCATTCTTCCGTCATTTCGAGTTATTGAAAAAGGCATTGCCTTTATTTATTAAAAGAATGACCACTTGTGTCATTTCGAATCCGGCTTTAGCCGGTGAGAAATCCCATGAATAGTTCAGATATACGAATTGACCATGGGATATCTCAGTCGCAAAGCTCCTTCGATATGACATACAAATAGTTGTCATTAGTACCGAAGGGAGAAATCTTTCTTTCTAACACATTCTTTAATAATATAAATATTCGTTTCACGTGAAACGGAATAAGATATTGACCTAATTTAATATTTAATGGACTGATTTGATGAGAAAATTTGATGTTATCGTTGTCGGTGGTGGACATGCAGGAGTTGAAGCGGCATGTGTTAGCGCAAATATGGGCTGCTCTGTTGCCCTCCTAACTATGGATAAGTTTGCTATAGGCAGAATGTCCTGTAATCCGGCAATCGGTGGAACTGCTAAAGGACATTTGGTACGCGAAATTGATGCTCTTGGCGGAATGATGGGAAAAATTGCTGACCGCACAGGAATCCAATTTAGAATGCTTAATAAATCTAAAGGACCTGCCGTTTGGTCACCCCGATGTCAATCTGATAGAAAGCTTTATTCTGAAGAAGCCTACCGGGTTGTAGCCGCTATACCAAATTTAGAAATTATTGAGGCTAACGTCGTCGATATTTTAACTGAAAATAAAAAGATCTCGGGTGTTAAAACTTCAGAAGACGATATTATTAATTGCAAAGCACTCATCCTGTCTTCAGGTACTTTCTTAAATGGATTAATGCACACTGGCTTAACTTCTACTCCCGGAGGAAGATTTGGCGAAAAAGCTGCTTTGGGAATTACTCAATCCCTAATAAATTTGGGTTTTGAAACAAGCAGACTTAAAACTGGAACCCCTCCCCGCCTAAAAAAGGATTCTATCAATTGGAATGTTTTAGAAGAACAGCCGGGTGACGAAAATCCTCAGCCTTTTTCTTTTCAAACAGACAAAAGTAATTTTCCATATCTACCCCAGGTAAGTTGTTATATTACTTATACTGACGAAATCGTTCATAAAATCTTAGAGACTGGATTTTCTAGGTCTCCTATGTTTACCGGAGTGATTAAAGGAGTCGGTCCGCGTTACTGCCCTTCAATCGAAGATAAGATTGTGCGCTTCGCTGATAAAAAACAGCATCAGCTCTTCTTGGAACCGGAAGGCCTGGATAGCGATCAAATCTATTTGAATGGATTCTCTACTTCTCTCCCTGCAGAAATTCAAATAGAGGCAATGACAAAAATTAAGGGATTAGAAAATGTCGAAATGGTTCGCCCGGGTTATGCTGTTGAATATGATTTCTTTCCGCCGCATCAGGTTGATTTAACTTTAGAAACAAAATTAATCGAAGGACTATATTTCGCCGGACAAATAAATGGTACCTCCGGTTATGAAGAAGCCGCCGCACAAGGAATTGTTGCCGGTATAAATGCAGCAGCTAAAATTAAAGGATTGCCTGAGTTTGCTTTGAAAAGAAGCGAGGCTTATATAGGAGTCTTAATCGACGATCTTGTAACTAAATCTACCGAAGAACCTTACAGGATGTTTACCTCACGGGCGGAACACCGGCTGCTCTTAAGACAGGATAACGCTGATCTGCGTTTGATGAATTATGCTTATAAATTCGGACTAATTTCTAAAGATGTATTTGAAGAAGTATCACAGCGAAGAAAAATAATAACCCAGGGAGTGGAATTATTTGACAACACTAAAATCCATGCGCGCGATATAAATCCATTTCTTGTTTCTAAAGGATCCTCCGAAATAGATTCAACTGAAACAATTTCAAAGCTGTGCAAACGCCCGGAACTTTCTCTTAAAGAAATTCTAGACTTAAATGGAACGAGCAATATCCCGCTTGTAAAAGAACTATACAAAGATGAATATGCACTCGAACAAGTTGAAATCGAGTTAAAATATGACGGCTATATCAAAAGACAACAGGAGATGGTCGATAAATTAGAAAGATACGAGGCAACAAAAATTCCTTTGACATTAAACTATTCATCATTAAAAGCAATATCTAACGAAGGCAGAGAAAAATTAAATAAGGTAAAACCCCGCTCTATAGGGCAGGCTTCACGTATATCCGGCGTGTCTCCTTCTGATATTTCCCAGCATAAAGATTGT
>JAJYOQ010000518.1 GCA_021796135.1 Bacteroidota bacterium | reverse complement strand
ATAGGACTGATATTCCGACCCTACCGGGAAAGTCATCAGAGTAAAAGATGTGGCAAAAGTTGTTAGAGAATATACTGAACCTGACTCATATATACGTTTTAACGGAAAAAAATGCTTAATAGTATCTTTGGAAATGCTCCCCGGGCACAATATCGTTAAATATGGAAGAGACGTACACAATGCAATAGATACGTTCAGGTCTCAAGTGCCGACTGATGTTCGTGTAGGAATAATTTCAGATATGCCCGATTTTGTTTCAACTTCGGTTTATAATTTTTTAAGGGATTTTGGATTAGCAATTTTTTCTGTTTTACTTGTAACAATTCTTTTATTACCCAAAAAAGTTGCTCTTATCGCAGCCACTGCGATTCCAATTACCATATCTATTGCCATTGGCATTATGTGGATGACAGGAATGTCTCTTCAAACAGTATCGCTTGCCGCATTAACCATCGTATTGGGAATAGCAGTTGACGACGCTATTATAATAATTGACAATTATATAGAAAAACTTGATAATAACTATACTCCCTACGAAGCAGCTTCAAAGAGTGTTACCGAATTATTTGTATCTGTGTTTACAGCAACATCTATCATAATCCTTTGTTTTATGCCAATGTCTTTTTTGATGACCGGCTTAGGAGGCGATTTTATCAAATCATTTCCAATTACGATTGCATATGCATTAATAATATCGCTAATTGTCTCAGAAACGCTAATTCCATTGATGAACTATTTATATATTAAGAGGGGCATAAAAGATGATAAAAAAGGAAAAAATGGAATATTTCTTTTACAAATCCAATCCTTTTACGAGAAAATCCTGATATTTGCCTTTAAAAAGAAAAAATTAATAGTTTTAATGGGAGCAATTTCATTTTTAATAGGACTTTTAATTCTAATGCTTACACCGCAACAACTTTTCCCTACATTTCAGCGTAATCAATTTGCAGTCGAAGTTTATCTACCTGAAGGTAGTTCATTGCACGCAACAGATATAATTATGAAAAAAATTGAAAAATTATTGCTTAAGGATAAAAGGGTTAAAGAGGTTGCTTCATTTGTCGGGACAAGTTCTCCAAGGTTTAATACCTTATATTCACCCAATTTTCCAAGTAAAAATTATGGGCAGTTCATTGTGATAACAAAATCTATAGAAGCGACTAAGGAAATTCTGGATGAATACAGTAAAGATTATAGCAATTTTATTCCCAATGCCTATATAAAATGGAAACAGCTTGAAATGATGCCTGCTAAAGCTCCTATCGAAGTTCGTATCTCAGGTGCTGACATTCCCAAAATCAAGGAAGTTGCTATAAAAGTTCAAAATATTTGCAACTCCATAAAAGGTTCCCAGTGGGTAAGAACGGATTGGGGACAACCTTTGCACTCGGTAGCTCTTAAGATAAAGCAGGACGAAGCAAGCAGGCTCGGATATTCAAGGTCAATTATGGCTTATTCTTTAATGACAGGAACGATGGGGCTTCATTTATCGACCATTTGGGAAGGCGATTACTCTTTAAACGTTAATTTGATAGTCGATAAAAAAATTAAAACTAATATTGATGATATTATAAACCAATATGTTACTTCTCCCTTTGTAATGTATTCCGCTCAAGTAAAGTCATTAGCCGATGCAGAACCTGAATGGACTGAAGGCGAAATAGTCAGGCGTAACGGTGTTCGTACAATTACTGTTCTAGATGATTTAAACCGTGGATATTATTCTTCGGTAATTCTTAATAAATTACGGCCTAAAATCGATAAGATAGAGTTGCCAAGTGGAGTCAATATTAATTATGGAGGTGAATATGAATTAGGTAAAGAAGAATTTACTCCAATGTTTTATTCTCTGTTAGTTGGAATAGGCATAATGTTTATTATCCTGCTTGCCGAATTTAAAAGAATAAAAACTGTACTTTTAATGATGACTACATTGCCGTTAAGCTTTTTTGGGGCAGCATTTGGCGTCAGTATTTGCGGTTATCCGTTTGGGGTAACGGCTTTTGTGGGTTTGATAGGGTTAATTGGAATCATTGTACGTAACGGAATTATTTATATTTCCTATGCCGAAGAATTACAAAAAAAACAAGGATACACGCCGGAAGAAGCAGCTATGTCGGCAGCAAAAAGAAGAATGCGTCCCATATTTTTAACATCTTCTGCCGCTGCTGTGGGAGTAATACCTATGATTCTAAGCCGCTCGCCATTATGGGGACCGTTGGGTGCCGTAGTTTGTTTCGGACTGATTTTCGGATTAGTCCTTTCTTTGTTATTGCTACCTATACTTTATTATTTATTTCATAAAAATGAATTAAAAAAAATTGAAGAGGTGAATACAATATGAAAAAAAAATATTTATATTTTTTATTAATAGCTCTGATGAGTATTAATAAGGTTTTCGCATTAAAAGAATTAACTCTCGAAGATTGTAAGAATTTTGCTGTTAAGAACAATACAATTCTTAAGAACAGCAATCTAGAAATTGAAGGATCACAACAGGTCGAAAAATCAGCATTCACGAATTATTTTCCCAGTATTAGTGCTGGAGGATTAATCTGGAATGCCCAGAAAAGTTTATTGGAAATGGAAATGCAAGGAGGCAATCTTCCGGTTTATGATGGAAATCCTGCTAATCTTTCAAAAGCAACTCAGTTTGCCTATTTTCCAAGTTCAACAATAGGCTTAATGCAAAAGGGAATAATAGGCTATATCAACGCAGTTCAACCTATTTTTACAGGTGGCAGGATTTATTATGGAAATAATCTTGCTTCTTTGGGCAAAGATGTCTCAGTATTAAAAGGCAGGCTTACAGAAGATGAGATACTTTCAAAGACAGAAGAGCAATATTGGCAAATAGTAACGCTCGAAGAAAAGATGAAGACTGTCAAAAAATATGAGGAATTTCTTAACCGATTATTATTACAGGTTGAAGATGCTTATAAATCGGGACTGATACTACAGAACGATGTTTTAAAAGTAAAATTAAAAATAAGCGAATTACTACTAAATAAATCCAAATTGGATAATGGGAAAAAACTTGCTCTGATGGCCTTTTGTCAATACATTGGTATTCCATATGACTCAACCTTAACACTTAATGAAGAATTAAAAATAGATGATTTACCCCAAAGCTTATATATAGATAAAAACGAAGCATTGAAAAAAAGAACCGAATATATGTTGCTCGAAAAGTCTGTCAAAGCCGAAAAACTTCAAACTAATTTGAAATTTGGCGAATATCTTCCACAGGTAACTATTGGCATTAATGAAACTTATCTGAAATTCGATGAAAATAATGGAAGAACAATTGGTATGCTCTACGGAACAGTATCCATCCCTATATCCAATTGGTGGGGAGGCTCTTATGAATTACAAGAAAGAAAAATAAAAGAAGAAATAGCTGAG
>JAJYOQ010000517.1 GCA_021796135.1 Bacteroidota bacterium | reverse complement strand
TGCGAGTCCGGAAGCTGGAAACCTTCCAATTTCTTTTTATGAGCAATAATTTCAGCTTCAACCAGAAAGATTACATCTTCCGAAATATTTGTAGCGTGATCAGCAAGCCGCTCTATTTGCCGTGATAGGACTATAAGATGAGCACAAGCTTCTGCTAATTCAGGTTTAATTTTTATAATGTCGACTAATTGTTTAAATATCTTTTTATTTAAATGATCAACAATATCATCTTTCTCCCATATGGTTTTTGCAAGATCTACATCATGGTTTATGAAAGCAGTAATTGCATTATTGACCATTTCACGTGCGGTTTTACCCATTTCCCTGAGATCTGTTTGATTTATAATATCTCTGAAATTATCGGTTTTCTTTACTCTTTGAATAATATTAACTGCTATATCACCACAACGTTCTAATTGACTATCAATTTTAATTGCCGTAAGGATAAAACGTAAATCTGATGCAACCGGCTGATATAATGCTAATAAGTTTTCACATTGTGCCATAATCAAATTATCATATGCATCAACTTCTTTATCTCTATGCTTTACCTCTTTAAACAGCCTTGCCTCGGGGTCTTCCATATCCTTGAAACTATTTTCAACCTGTTCATCAACAATAGAAGCCATTTTGTTAATAGTTGTTTTTAGCTCATCCATTTCTTTTTGAAAATGTCGTTCCATATTTTATACCAGTTATATTATTAAAAAATCATTAAAATAAAATTTAACCAAATCGACCTGTAATATAGTCTTCCGTTTGTTTTTTCCCGGGTGCTACGAACATTTTTTTTGTATCGGAATATTCAATAAGTTCACCTACATAAAAAAACGCAGTATAGTCACTGACTCTCGCAGCTTGCTGCATATTATGAGTAACAATAACAATAGTAAATTCTTTTTTCAATTCAAAAATTAACTCTTCAATTTTGGTTGTTGAAATTGGGTCAAGTGCACTTGCAGGTTCATCCATCAAAATAACCTCAGGATTAATTGCGATAGTTCTTGCAATACATAATCGCTGCTGCTGACCGCCGGATATTTCAGCGCCCGACTTATGCAGAATGTCTTTAACCTCATCCCAAAGAGCTGCCTGCCTTAAACTTTTTTCCACAATTTCTGTAAGTATCTTCTTATTATGGAAACCATTCAATTTTAATCCGGCGACGACATTATTAAAAATAGACATGGTCGGAAAAGGATTTGGCTTTTGAAATACCATACCGACCTTCCTTCGAAGATAAACCGGATCTGATTTCATAATATCTTCGCCATCAAGTAATATTGATCCTGTTATAGTTCCGCCGACTACTTCGTGCATGCGGTTAAGACTTCTAAGAAAGGTAGATTTACCGCATCCCGAAGGACCGATAATAGCTATGACTTTTTTCTCTGGTATATTTAATGAAATATTTTTAATTACTTTTGTTTTACCAAAATATGATGAAAGATCATTAACAGAAATTTTTATTTTCTCATCCTTAAATATATCCGGCTGTAAGACTGATATATTATTTAATTGATTTTCGGACATACTTAAATTTAGGCTTTATATTTTGATCGAGTTATTATTCTAAATGTCAAACTAAGTACCGATATAAGCAATATGAGGACTAGAGCAGCAGTCCATGCCTGGTCATTCCAATCCTTAAATGGTGAAGTGGAATATTCATAAATATAAACGGTAAGTGAAGCAATCGGATGAAATACATTTGTTGACCAAAATCTATTTCCAAGTGTTGTAAATAAAAGCGGAGCTGTTTCACCGGCAGCTCTTGAAAGTCCCAATAGAATTCCGGTAGCTATTCCTTTCCAGGCAGTTTTCAGAACTATTAATATAGTGGTTTTCCACTTAGGAATACCCAAAGCCAGACCTGCTTCCCGATAAGATTGAGGAACCAGTTTAATCATCTCTTCAGTTGTTCTTGTTATTGTAGGTATCATTAAAATTGCCAATGCTATACCTCCGGCTAAAGCAGAGAAATGTTTCATTGGAAGAACAACTAAGGTATAAGCAACAACTCCAACTACAATAGATGGAATGCCGCTTAAAACATCAGTTAAAAACCTAACTAAAAATCCAAATTTATTATTTCCAAATTCTGAAAGATATGTCCCGGTTAAAATACCCACAGGTATTCCTATCCCTCCGCCTATGCCTATAAGAATTAATGTTCCTACAATAGCATTAACCATTCCTCCGCCTGATTCTCCTACAGGAGTCGGCAGCTTTGTAAAGAAATTTAGATTTAAATTTGCTATACCTTTCGAAATAGTATAATAAAAAATAAAGATTAATGGGACTAGAACAATTAATGCAGATAAAAAAGAAATTGAGATCATAACAATATTAGTAGATTTTCTTCTGTAGAAGTTAAATTTTTTCATATTGAATTTAATTTCCATTTCCGTTCAGTGCTCCAAACCAAAAGACGAGCAAGAATATTAATGATTATGGTTATTATAAAAAGAACGAGTGCGAGCTCAATTAATGCATTGATATACAAATCAGAAGTTGCTTCAGTAAATTCATTTGCAAGTACGCTTGCCATTGTATAGCCGGGGTCAAAGAGTGATGCTGAAATTTTGGGACTGTTCCCGATAACCATAGTGACTGCCATTGTCTCTCCGATGGCTCTTCCTAATCCTAGCATGATAGCTCCCAGCAATCCTGATTTTGCGTTGCCAAGAACAATTTTTGTGACTTCCCATTTAGTCGCTCCTAAAGCATAGGCTGCTTCCCTTTGAGAATCAGGAACGGACTTTAATATATCCCTCGAAATTGAAGAAATTATCGGAAGTACCATTATAGCAAGGATAATAACTGCAGCTAGCATTCCGAAACCATAGGGTGCACCTTGGAATAACGGAGAATTTGGAAATTCGTTTTGAAGAAATGGTTCTACTGTGTCTCTTAACCAGGGGACTAAAACAAAGATGCCCCAGAGACCATAGATAACGCTAGGTATTCCTGCTAGTAATTCAGTCAGAAATGATAGAGGTTTTTCCAGCCAGTTTGGAGATACCTCGGATAAAAATACTGCTACACTAATTCCAAGAGGAACTGCTATGAGAAGACCTAAAAGTGATGATACAATAGTGCCATAAATTATAGGCAATGCCCCGAATGTTTCACTAACCGGATCCCACGTAGAGTTTGTAAGGAAATGGAATCCGAATTTTTTTATGGAAAGAATAGAATTTGAGTACATCAGCCATCCCATAAACAAAACTAAAAAAAAGACTAACACTGCAAAAAGCAATGTTAGTCTTTCAAATATAAAATCTCCAATATTACTGTTACCGAGAATCTTTTTTACGAATGAAGGATTTTTATTTTTACCATTGTTTTTACCAAGGTATTCTTTTATTAAATCAGAAGTTTCACTCATACAATCTCAGAATTTTATACTTGGCGGTCTA
>JAJYOQ010000516.1 GCA_021796135.1 Bacteroidota bacterium | reverse complement strand
CTATGCAGTCTTGCAGGCAAAGAATCCCAATCATAATCTCCTTTATATATAGAAGCCGGAGTGTAATATTGCAGCCTGGTAACTGAATCTGTAGCGATCGCTTTTTGCATTAAAGAATCTAAACCTGCTAAATGGCTTCTATACTTTGTCAGTTGCGCTTGATCAGATAATTTATCCGGTAATGCTTGACCATAAATAGGAAATGTAAGGGTTATTAAGATTAAAAAAATATATTTTTTCATTTTTCCTCCAAATTTTTGCGAATTGTTTTTAGTTATATCGAATTGTAAAAAGTCATAATATTTTAAGTCAGTCCCTACTTCTATTTTGTTGCTCTTCAAAAATATGGACTGCAAGCAGCAAATTAAAATTCCACCTTCTGGTTTCCAGCTTTTAACAAAATCTCTTTCCCCATCCAGATGAATTTTCCTGAAACACCTTTGGGTAAATAAATATCGCCCTTTATCCCGTCTTTACCTTTTCTGTTTAGTTTAACTATAATATCACCTTTCGGATGCGGCATGTTCACATCTATATATTTCAAGTATCCTAGGTGCGGTTCAATTTTTACAGTTCTGAATCCAGGAGAAGCTGGTTTAATTCCAGAGACAGTGGCCAGGAACTCGTAAATAGGGCTTGCACTCCAACCATGGCAATCAGACCTTGTCGGTTCAGGTGTTTCGGCAAATGTTGTAAGCCCCAATGAAAGCATTTCTTTCCATGGTTTTAAAGTTGAAAGATATTGATCAGCCATCCCTGCTTTCCCAAGCGCTCTGTTTAAATAAAACCGATAGTAATAAGTACATTGCGCCAGGTCTTTTTGACTAAGCACTCTTTGCATTACAGAGTCTGCTGTATCTTTATCAAACATTCCTACGAGTATTGCCATTATATTTGCATGCTGACTAAATGAAGTTTTTTCCGGCGTATCGGCAATCAAACCTCTTTTTTCACTCCAGCAAAGCTTATATGTCTTTTTTATAAGGGATTGTGAAAACTGACGGTATTCCTGTGCCCGATGCTGGTATCCAAAAGCTTTAAACATGTCTGCCGCCATTTGCAGGGCATATACATACTGCAAGGTTATGTTAGAAGAATTACTATTCATGACCCCCGCCGGTGCTCCGCCAATTGGTTTTTCGGAATTCCAGGGACCAAAAGACCAATCTACAAAGTTCCACCAATCCATAGGCCCGAGCATACCATTAGTTGCAATCTGCCGCTTATACCAGTGCAAAACATTCTGAATGCCATTCAAGTATCTTTTAACAAACTCTGGATCATCTCTTAACATCCAGAAATCATGTACCATGTCTATCCAGTATAGAGAAAATGGTGGAATAATTTGAGGTTGAGACGATGGGTAACGGCTTTGGGTAAGCCCTATGGGCAGTTGTGAATCGTAAATTTGTTCTATTGCATTTTTCATTAGGCGATCATCTCCTGCAACGTATAGTGAGATCAACGCCTCTATGCGAGTGTCTCCTATGTACTGCATTTGTTCATAATAGGGACAGTCGTAATAGGTTTCTCCGGCGCATAAACGTGCAGTTCGCCATGCCACATTCCATATAGATTTTAAAGTAGAGTCATCACTCTTAAAATAAGCCCGTTCCTTAAAAGGATAAGCTGTAAAATAACCATAAAAATCTTTGATGATTAAAGGATATTCTTTTGTTTCAATGGTTAGTTCGACGTACCTGTAAGTCCTGAACCATAGGGGTTGGAAATGCCTGTTTTTCCCGCCGTCCGGTTTAAATATATCCGGGTAATCACAATCCATCCTTTTTCCTTTTGTATCGTTGCGGTTACCTTTTTCTCCCTTATCGTCAATAAGCGCCTCGGCATAGCTAATTTCTATCGTAGAACTTTTGCCCCCACTTACTATTAACTCAGGATACGCTGTAGTAAGGTAAGTTTGATCTAATAAAATTTTAACTTTTCTATTGGCAGGAATAAGCAAGGGTGATTTTCCTTCCAAAAAATCTTTGCCAACAGTAATATTTTTAGCTCTTACTACTTTATTGATTCGTTGAAATTTGTGCTCCATGAAAGGAATTGTTCGAGGGACCAGCATCCAGTCCCAACCTTCAGACTTTCCATAAGGAACTCCCTGACCCACTAATTTAGGCGACTTCCAACCAATATCATCAAAACCGGGCAATTCCCATCCCCAAGGATATTTGGACCCATCCACATCATCTCCTGGTCCTACAACGGTGCGGAAAGACTTTTTAACAGGAGGGATATAAGCTTCATCCCTATATACTTTCCAGCTATCTCCCGTATTAATCACCTCTTCCTGTTTTGTATCTCCCTGCATAATAAAAGCCGTTTTATTTGTAATCTGTGCTAATGGGATAAAATCTCCAAAATTCCAAACAACAGCAGCCAAAACATTCTTACCTTTTAGTAAATACTTAGCTATATCAATGGTCTCAAAACGCCAGTGTAAAAGATCGCCTCTAGCGGGCCCATTACATACTTCCTTACCATTAACAAACAAACTGTAACGGTTGTCGCCGGAAACATGCACTATAAATTCTTCAGGCTTTTCTTGAAGATTGAATGTTTTTCTGAAATGAAACACTCCATAATCTTTCAGAGATCCTTCAGGATAGGTAATCCATTGTGCATTCCATTTGTTACTTAAAAAATATGGGTTAATTTTTTGCAATTCTTGACCGAATATATTAAGTGAAAATAATAGTATAATAATTAGCCACGAAAGCGACAGACCAGTTTTGATCCGATAATTTCTTTTCATTATTTTTTTAGCCATGTTAAACTGTCAGCGCTTAACTTATTAAAATAAACACCGAGTGCTATATTATATTTACTTTTTATAAACCGGAACATAATTGAAAGTTAAGTTGCAATTTCTTCGACCGCAAAGTTAAAAATTTTCAAGATAACGTTGTCATTCTTTAGTGGTAAAATAATAATTGTAACGACGGTCTGGTGCCGAATCTCCATTTATAAAAAATTCTGTTATATCATTTAACTTCTGAATATTATCTGCCCAATGAAAGTAAAATGAAATATCCTTTCCCGTTTGATTAATTAAGGTTCGAGGCACCTGAATTTCCATTTGATTTCCGGTATATCTGTATTTCAAATCCGTTACTTCATTCCATGTGGAATCCTGACCATGCCATGCATCTAATGTTGTCACTGAATCAGATTTAACGTTTAGATTTACTACATAATCGTAACCCTCCCAACCTGTTGCCTTGTTAGTATCAGCATCGATAAACAACAGCATCCAATTTTTATCTGTATAAGTTGTCAATGCATTTTCTGTTTTAACATAAAAATATACGTTATTAGAATCATAAGTTACACGAGATTCGATTATATCGTTGCGGCCTGTTGTGTTTACATAAATAGAACTATCAGCTACATTTCTAAAGTAACGATGA
>JAJYOQ010000515.1 GCA_021796135.1 Bacteroidota bacterium | reverse complement strand
CAAATGCCTGTGCCGGTTGGCGGAATGTCAAATATAAATGCGCGCGTCGTTTACCCCCCTGCTGCCGCTGCAAATAATATTCATGGAACCGTATACGTGGAAGCATTTATTGATGAATTAGGAACTGTAAGGAAAATTTCGCTTCTAAAAGGCTTGGGTTATGGATGCGACCAAGCAGCCATAAACGCTGTAAAGTGGACAAAGTTTGAGGCAGGACAAAAGCATGGGGTGCCTGTAAAAGTAAGAATGACAATCCCTATCCATTTTTAGATAACCAATAAATCTTTAAGCTCAAGCAATAAAATTAGAGAGTAATCTATAAGATAATTTGATTACTCTCTTAAAATTTTAGCTATTAACTATCTCCGGAGAAATTACTTCTTCTTTTTGCTTTCTTCGTAAAAATGCTTTTAGCTTTACCTGCCAGGTTTCAACTTTAACATACATAACAGGCACAAGAATCAGAGTTAAAAACATTGAGCTTAAAAGTCCACCAATTATAGACCAGGCAAGTCCCGACTTCCATTCCGAACCGGCATCGGTAGCGAGTGCAAGCGGAAGCATTCCAATTACCATTGCTGTTGTGGTCATTAGGATTGGTCTTATTCTGCTTTCTCCGGCTTCAATTAAAGCATCATAAGTCGATTTTCCTTCTTCCTGGTTGTGTTTTGTACGGTCAACAAGAAGGATTGCATTTTTACCGACTAACCCTACAAGCATTATTATTCCTAAAATTGAAAATATACTAAGAGATTTCATAGTGAGCGCAAGAGCAAGGAATGCTCCTACCATTGCAACAGGGATTGAGAAAAATATAACAAACGGATCAACGTAAGAATTATATAGGGCAACCATAATCATATAAACAAAAATTAGTGCAGCGATTAAAGCAAGTCCTAAGCTTCCAAATGAGTCGGATTGATTTTTCAGATCTCCCCAATAAGCTATATCGACACCAGCAGGAAGTTTTTCTTTTGCCATAGCATTTTTAATATCATCTCCAACGCTTCCGCTCGGTCTACCGATCACTTGAGAATATACCGTAACTGCGCTAACACGGTTCATTCTTTGCAAATTAGTTGGGCCAGTGCTTTGATAAATATTTGCAAATTGTTGGAGTTCTATTGTTTGTCCTTTGTTATTAACAAAAGTCATCTGTTTTAGATCAGAGATTTTTGATCTATCAAATTTATCAAGAGACACAAGAATATTATAATCGTCATTTCCGTCTCTAAATTTTGCATCATCATTTCCTTGCATGGCTACCTGAAGTGTTGCTCCTACATCTGCAATTGACAAGCCAAAATCAGCAAGTTTCTGCCTGTCTATATCAACACGAGTTTCCGGATTTCCAACCTCAGTAGACAAGCGAACATCTGCGGTGCCGGGTACCTTCTTTACAACACTTTCTAGAATCAAAGCAGATTTCATAACATCATCACGGTTAGGGCCATTAACAATTAATTGAATCGGTGTTTGGTTAGCTGTTCCAAATATACCGATTGGATTTACCCGGACTTTTAATCCAGGGATTTTTTGAGCAAATCGTTTTATCTGCTCACCAATTTGATCGCTGGAAAGCTTCCTATTATCTTTTTGGTTAAGCTCAACATCTAATTCGGAAGTATTACTTGAAGACTGTCCAATTAAGCCTTCATTAGATGCACCCACCTCCACGAAGACTTTTTTTACATCAGGCAGGTTATTAATATACCGTTCAATTTTTTGCGTAACAAAATTGGTATTATCGAGCGTATAATCAGGCGGCAGCTCAAGGATAACTGCAAATTCACCTCTATCTGATTGAGTTATAAATTCTGCACCGATAAATCCTAGCGGGACTAATGATAGAGACGCAATAAATAAGACAAAGGAGATGGTGATTACTTTCCACTTATTTTTAAGACTCCACTTTAAGATATTTATATACTGTTCTACCACTTTATGGAAATATTTTTCAAAGAGCAAAGCAAATTTGCCAATTACTGTTTTACCTGAAAGCCGTTCAAGCTTGCTTATTCTTGAAGCAAGAAGCGGAGTCACGGTAAATGAGACAAATAAACTAAGCAAAGTTGAGATAACAACTACAACAGCAAACTCCCTAATAATATTTCCGATCAATCCCCCAGTTAAGGCAAGAGGGACATATATTACTATATCAACCATTGTAATAGAAAGCGCAGCAAAACCAATTTCATTTCGACCCTTTATTGCCGCTGTTTTTGGTTCTTCACCCTTTTCGAGATGATGATAAATATTTTCAATAACTACGATTGAGTCATCGACTAATATTCCAACCACGAGAGACAGTCCTAATAATGTCATTAAGTTAAGAGTAAAACCCGCGAGGTACATTACAATAAATGTTGATAATATTGACGCGGGAATTGCAAGCATAACAATAAAGGAATTTCTTAAACTGTGAAGGAATAAAAGCATAACAATTGCGACTAAGATTACCGCAAGAAGTAGATCGAACTTAACTCCGTTAGCGGCATCAATTGTAAATATTGATCCATCTTGAGCAATATTAAACTTAATGTTTTCGGTATGGTAATCTTTTTCAATTTTATTCAGCTCAGCTCGAACTAATCTGCTTACATCTACTGCATTTGCGTCTGTTTGTTTCTGAACAAGGATACCAACAGAAGTAATTCCGTTGATCCTATTAATGGTTGTATATTCTTTGTGTCCATCTTCGACTTCAGCAATATCCGAAAGCTTAATAGTACCACCGTCTTTAGATTTAGATATAATAAGATTTCTAATTGCATTTACTGATTTGAATTTTCCTGCAAGCCTGACAATTAATTGAGATTGGTTGTTTTGAAGTTTACCGGTAGGGAAATCCAAATTTGAATTCTTTATTGCGCTAAGCACCTGAAGCACAGATAAACCATAATTCTGAAGTTTACCTGCATTTAGGTTTACTCTAATTTCTCTTTGGTCACCTCCGATTAATGTAACCTGCCCTACACCGGCGACTTTAGAAATTCTTGGCTGAATTCTGTCAACAATAAATTGATAAAATTTAGTTGAGGGCATATTGCTTGTAACGCCCATTCTTAAAATCGGAACTTCATCTAGAGCAAACTTCGAAATTGAAGGGGTTTTTACATCAACCGGGAAAGTGTTTAATATTTCATTCACTTTTCTTTGAGCTGTTTGTAATTCAAGGTCAACATCAGCGGATTGATTAAATTGTATAGTAACGAAAGAAACTCCTTCTTGCGAAGTTGAATTTATATTATCAATTTGATCGAGAGTTGATACGGCATCTTCTATGGGTTTTGTAACTGAATTCTCAACTTCATTAGGAGAAGCTCCCGGATAAATTGTTGCGATTGTAATTATCGGCGGTGATATTTTGGGAAGTAATTCATAGTTTAACTGCGTGTAGCTGTATATTCCAAGTAAAGCCAACGCGGCAAA
>JAJYOQ010000514.1 GCA_021796135.1 Bacteroidota bacterium | reverse complement strand
TTTCTCATTATTATCCCTTGGTGCAAAAAAATGTTGATTTAATATATGAATTTAAGTAATATAGATCAACAAATTTATTGGGGAATAAAATTTTGCATGTCAGATCTTTTTTTTTCATAATCATTTTATCAACCATAACTAATTTTGCACAAATAAATCCGGGTGCAAAACAAGTTTCATTATCAAATTCAGATGCTGCCACATCCAGCGATGTATTTGCTATTTTTAATAATCCTGCCGGCTTATCAAGAATTAAATGGAAAGAAGTCGGCATATATTATTCACCTGATCCTTATGGTTTATCGGAATTGGCGAATGTATATGCCGCTTATAGCATGCCCTTTACTTTCGGTTCTATCGGAATCGGAGTTATGACCTATGGTTTTGAACTTTACCGTGAAAATAAATTTTCTTTGGCTTATTCTTATAATTTTGAGAATAAATTTCAAGCGGGAATAACTTTGAATTGGTATTCAGTTGTAATTAAGAACTATGGACATGCTTCAACTCTTTTTTTGGATGCAGGCGGGATTTTTTATTTGACTGAATTAATAAGGATGGGATTTCATTTTGGAAATCTTAACCGGGCATCGTTAGGCGGAGAGAATGATCAAATTCCCGTAATATATAATTCAGGATTCAGTTTTGACGCAACAAAAGATATAACATTACATCTTTCTATGGAAAAAGATTTAATTCATAATGCCTCCATTAAATTTGGCTTTGATTATAATATAATTAAGTATTTTTCAATTAGAACCGGATTTGCTAATGAGCCTTCAAAATATTCAGCCGGCATCGGGATAAATTATTCAGGTTTTCATTTTAATTATGCTATATACACTCATCAGGAACTGGGGATCACTCATCAATTCGATATTATTTATTGTTTAGATTCTAATATCCCAAACCCTGTGAATTAAACTACACTAAATAATACAATAAATGAAAATTATTTATTTAAGAAATATATTTTTCTTTCTCATTTGCATAAATTACTGCATAAATGCACAAACAGACACTTCCGGTATTACTCTCGAAGATGTTGTTGATGATTTTGTAAATGAATCTCAGGATCAAAACGATGCAGACGGTTCAATTAATTATATTGAACAACTTTTTAGCAACCCTATAAATATAAATACTGCAAATTCCATTGAACTTCAATCTGTCCCCTATATTGATTCTAAAACAGCCAGCATTATAATCCGGCAAAGAGAAACTTATGGACCTTTTTTCTCGGTAAAGGAATTGTATTCTATTAAAGAAATTCCCACTGACATAACAAACAAAATAATTCCATTTATCAAAATTGGGACAAGCGCCAGTAATATTCCGGGGATAAATGAACCCAATAATTCTATTTTTGGATTAGGTAAAAAGATTAAGATCAAATATCGGAGCCGATTGATTAATGATTTACAGCAAAAACAGGGATTCAAAGATGGCTCTTACAAAGGATCTCCATTGATTGCATATAATCGATTAAAGTTAAAGTTTGGCGAGAATATTTCATCAGGGATTTTAATTCAAAAAGATGCCGGTGAAATTTCTTTAATCGATTTTTATTCATTTTATATAGAATTAAAAAATATATTTATTTTCGATAATATTATCATGGGCGACTACCAATTATGTTTTGGGAATGGACTTACATTTTCTGAAGGTTACGGAAATTCAAAAGGGTCTAATGCAATTTTACTTTCTTCCAATAAATATTTATTGTCAAGCCCCAAAAACAGTTCAACAGAGAATAACTATTATAGAGGGATAACAATTACAACTACAATCAAGGATTTTCATCTGTCTTCATTTCTTTCAATAAATTATTTGGATGCAGTAATTGACTCAAAAAATAATGAAATTATTTCAAGACCTACAAGCGGCTATCATAGAACTATCGTAGAAATAAATTCAAAGAATAAATCTAAAGAGACCTTATTCGGGATGAGTGTCGGTTATGAGTTTGCCAAAAATATAAATTCTGCATTTTTAATTTATCATTCATATTTTTCAAATGCTTTTGCCCAGACAACAACAAATAAATCCCGCAGTAACTTTAATTATTTTTCATTTTTTACAAAATTAGACTATGAGAATTTTAATCTAAATTTAGAGGTGACATCTGATAATAAGGAAATTTCTGGTTTCGGATATGTAACATTCGAAGCTTCGGAAAATTTAACATTTTCCAGTTCAATTAGAAATTATCCTAATAATTATTTTAATTTACATGGAGGTGGGTTTAGGGAGAGATCTAGTAATAACGGTAACGAGACAGGATATTATACCGGCTTAAGATGGAGAACTATTTTAGGAGTAATTAATTTTTATTTTGATCAATTTTATTTCCCATTTTCCAGCTATAATGTTCCATTGCCGTCTTCAGGGAACGAATTCCTATTTGATATTTCATCGCAATTATCTAAAGATATCAATCTCAGGCTTCGTATAAGGCGAGAGATTAAAGAATCCACGAAAGAAATAATGAATTTGAACAGAGTTATCCCCGGTCTAAAATACTCTTCAAAAATAGCATTATCTATTAATTTCACTAACTCTTTAAAGATCAAGAACATATTTGCTTATAATAATTATTACTTAAAAGAGATAAATTCATTAGAAGAGGGATATTTATTTTCTCAAGCAATTCTTTATTCTCCCATAAGAAGTTTAAATCTTCAAAGCAGGATTTGTTTATTTAAAAGTAATTCATCAAACTCTGCTATATACGAGTATGAAAATGATTTGCCCGGATTTCTGACGGGGAATATTTTTATTGGAGAAGGTATGCGATGGTATTTTATTTTTAGCTATGAAGTATATAAATCGCTTAATATTTCATTAAAGTATTCGGAAAAACTTATGTCTAGAGACAGGTCAATTGGCAGCGGAGACACTAAGATTGACGGGAATCTTGATAACAGATTTGAAGTTCAATTTGATATAGATTTTTAGATGGAATCGTAGGTTATTAGAGAAATAAACTTGAAATGTTATTTTTCTCCTACAACAAAGTAAGTTTTTAAATTGCCGTTCCCTATAACATTAACTGTTTCCTTAAACTCACAATTAAATTTATGTTTTACTAAATTATAAGTCGTTTCTGTAATTGTCAGTCGGCCCGGTAAGCTATAACGTTCCATAAGATTAGCCAGATTTACAGTATTTCCCCAAACATCGTATGTAAATTTTCTTAATCCTACCACGCCGGCTACCACATTACCAGAATGAGCGCCGGCTCGCATTGCCCATTTATAATTTGAATTCTTATTTCTGCCATCCAGATATTTTTGCATATCAAGAGCAGCACTGACAATTTGTACTGCATGCAAATCATTTTCTTCAGGAAGTCCGCCGGCGACCATATAGGAATCGCCCATTGTTTTTAATTTTTCCAATTTATGCCCATCTAAAATTGCATCAGATCGGAA
>JAJYOQ010000513.1 GCA_021796135.1 Bacteroidota bacterium | reverse complement strand
ATGTTGTTAATAAAGAATTAGTTAGTTAGTTAGTTAGTTATCGTCCAAAATATGGAGCTCCAGGTTTTTGGATATCTAATTTCACAATTGTTTCAGGAACTACCAGGGCACCATTTACATCAAATGATTGTGCTCTAATATAATATAAATAGTTTCCGCTTCCCCATGCCATCGATACAACTCCAGTTAACTTTAATATACCGGAATATAAAGGCGCAGATGATTTATCCGGATGGACAACAATAATTGCTTGAGGAAGATTTGTTCCCAGATACATATCTCCATCTGCTGAAAATTCAAGCGCAGTAATACTAGCACCAGTCCCATAATTAGCAGTAAAATCATAATATTGTTGAGGGGCTCCTAAATTATCATTAGAATCGATCGGAAATCTTTGTATAGAAACGTCCGAGTTTTGAGTTGCTGCAACATATAAATAATTGGTTCCACCATCATTATAAATTCGCATAGCAGTAATATTAGCAACAAAAGGAAAAGAATGAACTGACTTATCCTGATTTATTCTATATAAAGATGAATTATTTCCCCCAGCCCATAAATTTCCAAGTGCATCAAATTCAAGTTGTGAAATTTTAATCGAAGATGGTGATATAGCAACATATGTTTTAGGTGCTCCACCTCCAGCCGGGATTTGATAAACTCCGCTAACATTTCTGGCAGTAAATAATACTCCGTTAGGTCCAAATCTCATGCTTGACCAAAATGTTTCAGGACCTTTTGGTGCATAATTAGTAACCGAAGTATCGTTAGCGATCTCAATAACCCCTGAACTACTTCCATTTACGGTTAATGAAGAATAAATATTTCCGCTATTATCAGAAGCCAAAGAATATGGGACAATAAAGGTGCTATTTGCATCAGGATAGATATCTTTTGCAACTGCTGAAAGTGAATAAAGTATTCTGTTACTGAAAAGTGAGGAATTTAGGACAGCAACCATAATTGTAATTGAATCACTTGTAATATTTGGAGCTGTTAGTGTAAGCTGCGTAGAAGTCGCACTTTCTAGGTTAACCTGAACACCATTAAAATAAACTAAATCCTCTAAAGGGTTAGTTGAGAAATTCTTACCGGTTATTGTAATTTGCGAAACACCCGCAAGAGCAGGGGCAGCAGGACTTATCGATGAAATTACCGGTGCTGTTGCCGGATTTGGCGCCGTCGGAGTTCCGGGATATAAACTGGGATCTCCTTTATCAGAGCAGCCGGGGAATATAATTAAAGTAAAAACCGATATTAAAAAAACAGCGAATAAAGAATTGTAAAATTTATTTTTCATACATTATCCAAAATATTTTGTTATTCACAAAAAGAATTCATTATGATTAAAAGGCAAAAGTAAAAGTAAATCTTTGAACATTGCTAAAATCCTGAGTCGAAGAAGAAGTATACGAGTAATCAAATGCAAAGTCATAACCTGAGAATGAATGCTTAATTCCAAGACCTGCACTAACACCCTGAATATCCGTAGGAGAAGTAAATCCGACTCTTAAAGAAATAAGTTTCATAAATGTATATTCACCGCCAACACTTAACTGTTCAGGGTAATCCCTGGGATGGCTAGCATCCACAGTAATAAGGAATGAATGCATATTTCCGTCAATTTCCGGGATCAAATCAAAGATATTCATAGATATGCCCATATTAAAGACTAGAGGCAATTGAAAACTTTCGGTAATGTATCTTACTTCTCTTGAAAAGTTTTTTACATCCATTCCAAAATCGAGACTCTTAAAACCGGTTTTATATATAAGTCCGAAATCAAAAGCTAATACATTTGTTTTACTTTGTTCCTGCAGATAATTGCCGTTAGCATCGACATTAACGGTACTTGTACCGAGTGACTGGGCTACATATTTGACTATGCCACCTACAGCAAATTTTTCCGAAAGGGCTTTTGCATAGCCAAGTCCAAATGCCATTGCAGTAGGGCTGAAAGTACCTACATCAACAAAACCCTGAGTATTATCAGCTCTAACGGTACCCTGGAACAATCCATAGTCAACGCTTTCAAAGCTAACACCGAAAACTCCGTAGTCGCCTTTAAAAGGAACGAATGTGGCGCTTGCAAAGTTATAATTTATATCGGCAATATAGTTTACCCGTCCTAAAGATATATTGGTTAAATTATCCAATCGAGCCATACCTGCAGGGTTATAGAACATAGAAGCTGCTCCGTCTTCCAGAGAAGTAATTGAATTTGATAAGCCGCTTCCTCTGGCATCGAGAGACAGGCTTAAGAATTTCATTCCTGTTTGAGCCAGCTTTTGCTGTTGAGCTGCGGTGAATGAAGCTGACAGTAAAATAATAACGAAGGCAATTGCCGCTTGTTTTATATTCTTTTCCATTAAATTTCTCTTCATTATATTCTTTATCTTATTATTACGAATTTCACAATTTTTCTTTGACCGGTAACCGTATTGTCAACAACCGCAATATAAATTCCGCTTACGACAAGCTGGTTCGAGGAAGTAACAGAATCCCAATAAGCATCTCCGCTTCCGTCGGTATGAACTATAGTATAAATCAGCTCGCCGATTTCCGTATAAATTCTTATTGTACATTGACCGGGAATATTAAAGAAAGCTAAACGATTTGCCTGTTGATCACCAAAACCGAGAGATTTAGCTGCTGAAATGTTATATGGATTGGGGACAACTCTAATATCACTCATAACTGAATCTGCAGGTCTTTTAAGAGTTGCAGGATTATATGTCTGAGTATAATATTCACTGCTTTCGAGACCGTTATTTCCTACGGAAGTAATATAGTAATAATAGGAAAGACCGCGAATCGGAGTAAGATCATCATAGCTTCTTTCATTTGGACCGGCTGTATAAATCAGGTGATAGGTACTATCATATTGACCATTTGCTCTATAGATATTAAAACCTTTTAAGTTAGGATCATTTGAATAGACATCCCAGGTAAGGCTAATTTTATTTCCGCCGGAATTAACATTAAAAAGTTTTGGCGGATAAGGCGGTTCGGGGATATTATAACCGCTTTTATAATTTGCAATAGCTCTATTAAAAGTTTGGAACAATGAATCTCTGCCTGTAAGGACTGAATCATTTTTCGCTTTAGCAGATATCAAACCATTTTTATATGCAATTCCGATTCTCGTTGCAGCTTCCCTGCTAAGACCAGCCATAGCTTCCGCCATAACAATGTGGACACTTTCGCCCGGTTTTATTGTATATGGACCATAACCGTTTCCGAATGACCAACCGCCCGTTGTACCGAGAGAAGGATCACCGGTAGGTACATCAAATTTTCCGTCCGGCTGGACTTTATCTGCATGTCTCGGAGATTCATGTCCGCTCGCCATCCAGGTATTGTATTCGGTCGACATTCTGGTAGGATTAAATGTATCATTATTTGATTCATTCGGATCATCCGATCCGATATAATTAGTAG
>JAJYOQ010000512.1 GCA_021796135.1 Bacteroidota bacterium | reverse complement strand
GAAAATAAATTTACCAGCAAAGGATCAACTTCAAAAATTAAGTAACATCCCAATTTTTTTAAGCCGCTTAAGAATCTAACAAACTGCATAGTATCTCCCAAACCTTGTTCACAATAAACATAAACTTTCTTGCCGGTAATTTTCACATTAGTCAGTCTCGGTTTCATGAAATTTCTTTTTACGGATTCCTTTCGCAAAAGTCTCCATTCAAATTCTTCAAAACCATTTTGATAATCTCCTTTAAGCAAAAGCAATAACGATTTATTCCAATGAGCGTAAATAAGATTAGGTTCATATTTTAATGCGGACTCATAATTTTGCAATGCATTTTCAAAATCAAATAATTGCTCATAAACTACGCCGAGGTTGTAATAAGCATCAGAGAAATCTTTTTTTGCATTGATAGCCTTTGAGTAATATAAAATCGCATCCGAAAACATTTCCATTTCCCGGTATGCATTTCCAAGGTTATAATATGCAAGGTAAAGAGATGGGTTTGATTTAATTGCTTCATTATAGAATTTTATCGCCTCGTTAATTTTCCCTTTTTCCTGAAGCAGCAATCCAAGATTGTAAGAAGCTTCCCAAAATGAGGATTGGATATTTAGCGCCTTTAGATAATTTATCTCCGCTTCATCAAACTTATTTAGTTTCTTCTGTGCAGTGGCCAATCCGGAAAAGTATTCCGGTTTGGTTGAATCAATTGTTATAAGGGTTTCCAAACATTCGCATACTTTTACATAATCGCTCCTTTCGAATGCTTGTTTAGCCATTTCAAAAAAATGGCGGGGATTTTCACTGGAGATTTTATTTTCATTTAGTAGTTCCGACATAATAGCTGCCAGTGAGATTTTCCTTAATTCTCTTTAATCTTTTTTAATAAATTTTCAGCCGTCTTCTCCCAGGTATAACTTTTCATATCCTGAGCAGCTCTTTTACCTGTCGTTTTAATTTCATCCCGGTTGAAATAAGCGTACTCTAACTTCGATATTATTTCATCAAAGTCCGGTTCTTCCCAATCAGCAATTAATTTTTTGTCAGAATCAAAAAGTTTGAATTCTTTCATATCATTTAGAAGTATGGAATTTCCCGGATTAAGAATATCTCTATGCCCGGTGTTAAAAGAAGCGATTGCCGGTTTGCCGCAAGCCATATATTCCATAAGGACTAAATTCGTTCCGCCTTCGCACCGGTTCGGGAATAGACCTACATTAGTCTGTGAATAAATTCCTCTCATCTCTTCATTCTGAACCAAGGGTAAAGTAATAATACGGTTAACATCTAATCCGTTAAGCAGGTAAATACTATTCATTACCTGCGCCCAGTCTTTCCCTTGATAAACATATTTTATATGCGGCGATGAGTGCATAGATGACATTGTATTCGGCCAACCGTTATACCAAGCATTAATTAAAACTACATCATTAAATCTTTGCTGAAGGACTTTAACGGCTCTTAAAACCAGGTCCTGCCCTTTGCGAAGTTCGAACTTTCCGCCGGAAAAGATAACAAATAGATCGGGATTCATTTTTGATTCTGAAGGATAAAAAACCTCCGGGTCTATTCCCTGAAGAAGGACATCGCAGTTCTTAATTCCTTTATCATACATCTTTTCGTAGCACCAGGAAGAGCCTGCAAAAATTAAATCATATTGTTTTGAATTTACTATTGATGTATTAGTTAATTCATTTTCAAAAAAGGTATATCCAAAATTTTTCTTTCCTTTTACGTCAAAAATCTTATTAAAATCTAAACCGGCGATTGCATGAAGAACATTTCCCTGAATATTTTTAATTGAAGATTTTTCACCGTCGTATAAATCAATCACATCTATTTTTTTCGACAATTCTTTTTTGATGTATTTGCTGCAAACACCCCAGCCGAAATTGTCTCCCTTAGACATGGCTAAATAAAGAGGTTCGTCTATTTGATACGTTTTCACTTCATTCATTTTGGGAATAAAAGAACTTTCGCCAATACTTCCATTTTTTTTTGACAGAACAAGCAAATCCAAATCATTATTTATTAGTTCGAACACTCCGTCATAATCGTAAGGTCTTGTCTGCCGATATAGTTTCATAGTAGGATACCATGGTGTATCGTCCCTGCCAAGCATCCACCGCCAATCCGGAAACATCGGGAGTAATACCCATACCGCCTTCCCTAAAGCGCCTGCAAGATGTACAATCGAAGTATCTACACTGATAATTAGATCAAGATTAGCAATAGCTGCCGCAGCTTCTGTCAAATCTGTGTTATATTCCTTTAAATCAATAATTTTTTTTTGTTCATCTAACTGATATAAACCTGCGCCAAGTTGCATGCTATACACTTCAACATCATCACGTTCTATTACCGGTTGAAATTTTTCAAGCGGACAGGATCTTTGTCTATCTCCGCCATGCTTAGGGCTTCCTGCCCAAGCAATTCCAATTTTAAGTTTTTCAGAGAGAACAATTACTTTTTTCCATTTTTCCTTTTTAGATTTATCTACCTGTATATATGGAATTTTACAAGGGATAGATTCGATATCCGATTTGAAATAATAAGGTAAGCTTAGGATTGGTATCTGATAATCATAGTCCAATTCATCTTCCGAAACACCGGTTATGTCGATTCTCCGGTCAAATCCCGGAAAATCTTTTAATAGCTTAAATAGATATTCACCGCATTCAAAAATTACATAGGCGCCCTTTTCTCTCAGCATCGAAAGATATCTTACAAACTGAATTGTATCACCAAGACCTTGTTCCGTATATACAAGAATTTTTTTCCCTTTGATATCTTGATCGATTAAACGCGGTTTTTTTAGATTCCGTGAGGGAAATTCCGACTTCTTTATTCGCCATTCGTATTCTTCCCAACCATTCTTAAAATCTCCAAGCAACAATTGGCAATGAGCTTTTGCGTAATGTAATTCCACAGCATCCGGTCTTATCTTTATAGCATTATCAAAAAAAACTAATGCGTCTTCTGCATAACCGCTTCTTAATTTTGAATTTCCAAGCTCGATAAAAGCTAATTCTTTTAAATCATCGTTGTGGAGGTATTTTCCATATAGGCCTCTTGCTTTTTCAACCTGACCTAATTTTGATAAAATATACGCCGATCTAATAATAGCGGGGGTTGCTTCGGGTGTAGAATCAAGTACTATGTCTAAATATTTTTTATAACAATCTAGCGCCATTCCGTACTTCTCCTGTTCTTCGAAACAAAAGCCTAAATTGAAAATTACTTCCGGCTCATCCCCGTGTGACTTCAAAAGGTCGTTAAAAATCTTTTCGGCTTTCTCAAAGGATTTTAACCTGGTTGCTATTATTCCTAAATTAATTAAGGAGAAAAGATGATTTGGTTTTGATTGAAGAACTTTTTCAAAACACTGGAATGCCGAACTAAAGTACTCCATTTTTATATAGCACATGCCCAGATTATATTGGTAATCATTTTTTTAAGCGAAACA
>JAJYOQ010000511.1 GCA_021796135.1 Bacteroidota bacterium | reverse complement strand
ATAATAGTGGCGTTCCGGCGAAAGCCGGAACCTCACCCTTAATCTTTGCACAAACCCCAAAGTAAAACCTGCACCTTTCAAAAATCAATTTTCATACAAAAAAACATTTCGTAAATTTCAATAAATTAAGTTATATTAATTTAGACCGAAAATTAGAATAGTAATTTCCTGATCAATGAAATATTTCCATATAGAGAGTAAATCAAGAAATTGGTTTGTTCAAAATATTTCATCAATATTTTAACAGATTGTAAATATTCAAGGAGTTAAAAAAATGTCTATTGCACCAAAAAAATTAGCTATATTAGTCGGGGGAGGACCTGCTCCGGGAATCAACAGCGTTATTGGCGCTGCGACCATCAGAGCCGCTATGGAAGGGATTGAAGTGCTTGGTATAAAGGATGGCTTCAAATGGATTATGGATGGCGATATTTCGCATATTAAGGAATTAAATATCCAAAACGTAAGCCGAATTCATTTTAGAGGCGGGTCTTATATCGGAATCGCACGAAATAATCCTACTAAAGATAAAAAACTTTTAGAAAACACAGTTACATCTTTACTTAGACTAAACGTTGATAAATTAATTACTATCGGCGGCGATGACACTGCTTTTAGCGCATTAAAAGTCGATGAGATGGCTGCGGGAAGAATTAAGGTCGTTCACGTTCCTAAAACAATAGATAACGATCTTGATCTGCCCCATGGAATTCCTACTTTTGGTTTTCAGACAGCTCGGCATATCGGAGTTGAACTTGTGAAAAACTTGATGGTGGATGCTCAAACAACTTCACGCTGGTACTTTGTAGTTTCTATGGGAAGAAAAGCAGGGCATTTAGCGTTGGGCATTGGAAAAGCAACCGGTGCTACTATCACACTTATTCCTGAAGAGTTTCCGGGAGAAGAGATCCGCCTTTCTCATATGGTTGACGTTTTAGTAGGCGCAATTATTAAACGCCTAAGCTATGGCAGGACCGACGGCGTTGCTATTCTTGCTGAAGGGTTGGTGGAACACTTAAACCCGAAAGATTTAGAATCTCTAGTCAATATTGAAAGAGATGCTCATGATAATATAAGAATAGCCGAAATTAATTTCGGAGAAATATTAAAATATAAAGTTCAAGAACGGTTAAAAGAATTTAACCTGAAAGCAGCTATTGTGGCAAAAAATATCGGCTACGAATTAAGATGTGCAGATCCAATTCCTTATGATATGGAATACACCCGTGACCTTGGATTTTCTGCAGCCCAATTTATTCTATCCGGCGGTACCGGTGCAATGGTGTCTATTCAAAACGGGCATTTTGTCCCGATGTATTTTAAGGATATCCTTGATCCTGTTACTAAAAAAACAAAAGTGAGAATGGTAGATCCTGCTTCAGAATCATTCTATATTGCGCGTAGATACATGCTGCGCTTAAATTTAGCAGACTTCGAAGACCCGCATGAATTAGCTAAATATGCAGCAACTTGCAGAATCTCTTTGGAAGAATTTAGAAAACAATTCTATTATCTTATGGAAAATGATTTGCTTTATAAAAACTTGCAGGATGGGAAAATAAAATTGGCAGCTGTTGAAACAAATGATGCTCATAAACCAGTAAAAAAAGAAACTTATAAAGAGCAAGACATGGAAAATGGTAATGGATTGATTTAATCTTTATAAATATTTGGCTAAAATGTAAAGACTAAATTTATGAGAACTTTCCGAATGCTTTGTCTCCGGACTTGTAAATAAGACGTGCTTTGATTATATTTTATACATGGGTCCTCTCTAAAAAGCTGAAATACTCAAAATATCATTCCCTCGAAAGCGAGGATATAAGTTTCTAAAGAGTGAAATTAGTAACTCCTTTTATCGAATTTAATTACCTCTTGTCGCATATAGGGACTTATGGTAGAATAATATTTAGATATTAAAGAATTTGTTTGCATATTGATAATACGTTTTTTGGACTATAGTAAATTAATTATATCCTATTTCATCATATCATTTATTTGCCGTCAATTATTTGAGTATAAAATAATTGTACGGTAACTGAAGTGAGAACAAATGACAATAATGAGGTTAATATGAAGTACAAGAATATACTTTTTAAGTTACTTTTTATAATTTTTATGGGTGGGTTATTATCCGCAGCTCTGGCGCAACCAGCAGTACCAACCCTGGTAAGTCCGGCGCAATATTCTACAAATATTGTTTTCCCACCAACATTTGTTTGGGATTCTACTGCTACGGCAATTAAATGGGTATTCAGAATTTCTACTGATAGTACATTCGGAACAATTTTATATACATCTCCTAGTACCGGTGGTGGGATAATTGCAGATACTGTATATATATACGCTGGGCCCTCACTTTCACCATCTACAAAATATTATTGGGAAGTTTTGGCATCAGATGGGACACTGAATTCAGCATATTCAGCACCATTTAGTTTTACCACTGCAGTAACGTCTCCGATTCCTTCAGCTCCGCTTACTGTTTATCCTCCGAACAATACTTATCGTGTTGCTGATACTTTAACCTTTATTTGGAATAAAGTAGCTTCTGCCACATCATATGAAATTCAATACACAATGGACCCTACCTTTTCAGTTATACAAGTTGACTCAAGTTTTATTACTGACACTACATTTAGAGTCCCTGATACACTGACTAACGGTTCTCCTTATTATTGGAGAATGAGGTCTATAAATGGAATAACATATAGGAGTGCATTTACTGCGAGAGATACTTTTTTTGTTTCAATTAATGGAATGAAGGGACCTCAAATACCTGTACCAGCTTATCCGATTGGAGGAGTTGATGTATACGGAGATAGCACAAATCTAACCTGGCATTTGCAGTATGCTGATTCTTCATTAAGATATGACGTCTCAATTGCTTCTGATACAGCATTTACAAGAAATTTACAAACATTTACAAGTGATTCAATTACAACAATATTAGTTCATAACCTTATAAGTGATACTACTTATTACTGGAAGGTAAGATCAAGAGATACCGTACATGCTGATACTTCTTATTATTCTGCATTGGCGAAATTTCATGTTTCAAGAGCAAGTACTCATCCTGTCTTAGGCTATCCTATTCATGGTGACACTGTCTATCAGCCAACTCAAATTTTTTCATGGTACTTAAATGGACTAGCTGCTGGAATAACCTATAGCTTTACTTTATCACTAAATCCTAACTTATCAAGTCCCACTAATACGATCCCAGGATTAACCTCTAGATTTGTAACACTCTCAGGATTAAGGACAGGAAAAACATATTACTGGCAGGTTGTTTCAACTGTTACCGGAAATGTTGATAGTTCAGGCATTGATAGTTTTTATGTAATTCCAAGTGCCGGTCCTGTAGTACCTACAGTATCCTGGCCTATTGGGGGCGCTTCGGTTTATTCAAATACACCTACTTTAGTCTGGTATGTGAATTCATCGGTATTGGATATGA
>JAJYOQ010000510.1 GCA_021796135.1 Bacteroidota bacterium | reverse complement strand
TCCAACGTCTGCCATCCGTCTTTAACTACTGTTTGATACATATTATCTTTAGTAACAAATACCGGATCAAGTAAAATAGTCGGAACTTTCTTAAAACCGTTATCTATATAGTTAACTTTGAAACCAAGGTTTTTAATTATGTCTTCGGGTTTTTCCTTTTTCGCAAGATGAAAAGCAATCTCTGCGGAAACAGTCGCAAGTTGTTTTACGGGTTTGTAAACCGTAACCGTTTGAGTACCCTCTACAATTCTTTGACATGCGGAAAGCTCAGCATCCTGTCCGGAGACAGCAACCTTGCCGGCTTCATGTTCCGCCATTAACGCTGCGACCACCCCGCCTGCTGTTGCATCATTTGAAGCAATAATAGCGTCAACTTTTTTACCTTCGGCTTTAAACTTTGTAAGTAGATTGCTTATCTTTCTTCTTGCTTCATCCCGATCCCAATTATCAAGATAAGGATCGGCGAGAATATTTATTTTCTTTCCGGTTTTCTTTTCATATTCATTTATAGCTCTCATTTGACCTGCTCTTACCAATTTTGCGTTATTATCGGAAGCAGCTCCGCCCAGAAGTATATAATTTCCAGTAGGAACTTTTTCGAGGATACCTTTTGCCTGAAGGTATCCTACCTTTTCATTGTCAAATGTAATATAAACATCAACATCGCTGTTAAGAATTAATCTATCGTAGGCAATAACAGGAACATTTTTTTCATGCGCGCTTCTGATGATTCTTCCGGCAGTTTTTAGATTTTGAGAAATAACAACAAGAACATTTGCGCCTTGTGTCAGAAAATCATCTGCCTGCTTATTCTGCCTATCTTGATCTCCATCTGCGACTGCTCTTAAGACCTGCATGCCGAGAGAATCGGATTTATTTGTAAAGAAATCCGCATCACGCTTCCACCTGTCAAGATCATAAGTATCCATTAAAAGTCCAACCTTTATACCGCTTGGATCCAAGTTTTTCTTTTTCCCACAGCCGGAAAAGGACATTAGCAAAATTAATCCGCTAAATAATACGCATGATAGGATACTAATTTTTTTCATTTCTAATTTCTCCAATGAATTTCCAAATCTTTATTATATTTCAATTAAAAATTAAATCATTTGATTGAGAATTGCTTCATATAATTCCTGTTTGCCGCTTATTTGCAATGGTTCACCGGTTTTTTCAGCATGCATTCTTAGATCATTCAAAGACATTTTGCCTTTCTCAAAGTCGGCTCCGGCACCTTTATCAAAAGAAGAGTATCTATTATTTTTTAGCTTCAGGTAATCAGATTCATTTAACACTTTATCAGCAATGATCAAAGCACGGGCAAAAGTATCCATACCGGAAATATGAGCGATGAAAATATCTTCGGGATCAGTCGAGTTTCTTCTTGTCTTTGCGTCAAAGTTTATTCCGCCGGTTTTAAATCCTCCCGCCTGAAGAATAACAAGCATTGCTTCGACAGTTTCATAAACATTAACCGGAAACTGATCGGTGTCCCATCCGTTCTGATAATCGCCGCGGTTTGCATCAATGCTGCCAAGTAAGCCGGAATCTGCAGCGGCCTGCAGCTCATGCTGGAAAGTATGACCGGCAAGCGTAGCATGGTTCACTTCAATATTAAGTTTAAAGTCATTTTCCAAACCGTGTTTATTCAGAAAACCGATAACTGTTTCCGTATCAAAATCATATTGATGTTTAGTCGGCTCCATTGGTTTCGGTTCAATTAAAAATGTTCCTTTGAATCCCTTGTTCCGCGCATAGTCGCGCGCCATCTTTAAGAAAGTTGCAAGATGTTCCTTCTCTCTTTTCATATCGGTATTAAGCAGCGAGAAGTAACCTTCGCGGCCGCCCCAGAAGACATAATTTTCACCGCCGAGTTCAATCGTTGCATCAATAGCACGTTTAACTTGAGTACCGGCGTAAGCGATTACATTAAAATCGGGATTTGTGGCGGCGCCATTCATATAGCGGGGATTAGAAAAAAGATTAGATGTTCCCCAAAGTAATTTAACACCGGAAGCCGCTTGTTTTTCTTTTGCATATTCAACCATAATATTTATACGCTTATCGGATTCAGCAATAGACGAACCTTCATCGATAATATCGAGATCATGGAAGCAATAAAACGGAGTACCGATTTTTGTAATGAATTCAAACGCCGCATCCATTTTTGTTTTAGCTTTTTTCACAGAATCATCAGAGTCGTTCCACTGATAATTTTTTGTTCCCGGTCCAAATGGATCGCCACCGGTATTGCAGAACGAATGCCAGTATGCAGTTGCAAATCTAAGATATTCCTGCATTGTTTTACCGGCTACAACTTTATCCGCATCATACCACTTAAAAGCCAATGGGTTCCGGGAATCCTTTCCTTCATACTTTATTTGATCAATCCCCTTAAAATATTCATTATCGCCGAGAGTTAGTTTAAGCTTCATTTTGTGCACCTTAATTATTTAATTTAATCTGTAATTCCCTTAACCAATTATTATATGCCGATAAATATTGATCTTTATTCTGAATATCAGGTTCAACGGTCATTAAACATTCCAATCCTTTAAATGCCTCATTAAAAGATGCATAAAAACCAGCGCCGTAAGCTGCTGCTCTTGCTGCGCCTAACGAACCGTCTGTATTATAAAGCTGGATAACAGCTCCGCTAAGAGTGGAAATTGTATCTCTAAAAATTTTACTTAAGTACATGTTAGTCATTCCCGCACGGATTACTTTTGGATTTACGGAAAGTTCTTTCAAAATATTTATACCGTAATAGAAAGAAAATGCGACTCCTTCTACAACAGAGCGAACTAAATGTTTTTTGTTGTGAATATTAAAATTCAGTCCTGAAAAAGATGAACCTAATTCCTTATTTGAAAGCATCCTTTCCGCACCGTTGCCGAACGGAAGAAAGGCTATATCTCCGGAACCGATTTTAATTTCATCCGCAAGATGATTTATCTCTTCATAAGAAACAGAAGAATCGAACAACATTTTTCTTATCCAGCTATTTGAAATTCCGGTTCCGTTTATGCAAAGAAGAATCCCCAATCTTTTTAATTCTTTAGTATGATTAACATGAGCAAAAGTGTTCACCCTTCCTTTTATATCGTACTTGATTTTTTCGCTTATACCGTATACGACGCCTGATGTTCCTGCAGTGGAAGCTATTTCACCGGGCTGTAATACATTTAATGAGAAAGCATTGTTAGGTTGATCACCCGCTCTATATGTTATTGACGTTCCTTCTTTCAGACCGATTTCGGCTGCTGCTAATTTTGAAAGAGAACATTGGAATCCAAATCCCGGAACAATTTTTGGGATTAGGGATTCATCAATGCCGTAATGATTCATTATTAATTTAGCAGGCTCATCAGATTCAAAATCCCAGAGAATGCCTTCCGATAGTCCCTGGGGTGTAGTAGTAATTTCTCCCGATAATTTCATAGCAATGAAATCACCAGGCG
>JAJYOQ010000053.1 GCA_021796135.1 Bacteroidota bacterium | reverse complement strand
GATGGGAAATATAAAATATGATACTTCCCTAACTAATAAACAGCTTGAAAAGTTTTTTGAAAATAAAATAAAAGAGATGGATCTTGAGAATAAACCTATTTCTATTACTTATAAAGATTCTATTTTATTGCAAAGAATTCATTACGGCGATTCAGATTTGATTAATCAGCTTAAATATTATCCGATGCTTCAGATTATTATTGCAGGACTTTTTATAATAATTGGTTATGTCGGGTTTAGCAATATAAAAAGAAGTGAACAAAGTAATATATGGGTCGGTATGGCTAAAGAGACTGCACATCAATTTGGGACTCCCATTTCAAGCCTTATGGGATGGTTAGAAATGTTGAAAATGAATTATAAAGACAATGATAAAGTTCTGGATATTGCAGATGAAATTGAAAATGACGTCCAAAGGTTAAATAAAATAACTTATAGATTCTCAAAAATCGGAGCTAAACCTGAGATCAAGAAGAAAGTTGTTTATGAGGAAATCAAAAGAGTAGTAGATTACTTCCAGAGAAGACTTCCTCAAACAGGCAAAAGTGTGGAACTATCTTTTGATGGTGATCAACATGCAGAAGCAGAATTAAACTCTGAGTTATTTGAGTGGGTAATTGAAAATCTTATCAAAAATGCTTTAGATGCTATTGAAAATAAAATGGGTAAAATTATGATTAATGTGAAATCGAACAAAAACAAAATTGAAATTGATGTAACGGATAATGGCAAAGGCATTGAAATGAAAAGAAGGAAAGATATATTCCGCCCGGGTTATAGTACAAAAAGAAGAGGATGGGGTTTAGGCTTAAGCTTATCAAAAAGAATAGTTGAATCCTATCATAACGGGAAAATATTTGTTAAGTCTTCTTCACCGGGAGAAGGAACAACCTTCAAAATAATCCTTAACAAATGCTAAATGAAGTTTATTTATTCTTATTCGACAAAATGTAAATTTTCAATTAAATATTACATGTAAAAAATGTATCAAAAAAGGTAAATTATACCTATTTTACAAAAATGAAGCATAGCAGAATCTAATTTCCTCGAAAAAATGATAATTAGAATTGGCACGTGAGTTGTTACTTAATACCTGAAAATAGAAAATAGTTTTAAGCATAACTCCCCTCTTAAATGTCACTTACGGCGGTCTGGTTGATCTCAATCAGACCGCTCCTTCTTTTAAACCTCTATTTATATAATAGGAAATAACTAAAACAATTAAATCAGATTCCTTTTGATAAAGCTGAAATTACTTCCTTTTTTGAAGCTTCCCCGCCAATAATAATTTCCCCGATACCTTTTAAAAGGACAAATTTTATTTTTCCATTTCTATTTTTCTTATCATGTTGCATATGCAATAAAACATTTTCAAAATTTATTTTAGAAAGACTTCTGGGCAGTCTAATTTTGGATGTGAGTGACATCAACTTCATCATTAAATCATCATTTATAAAATTTAGCTTACGAGATAACAAAATAGCACAAACTATTCCGGCTGCAACTGCTTCTCCATGCTTTATTTTGAAATTAAGTTCTTTTTCAAAAGCATGAGCAAATGTATGACCTAAGTTTAAAATTTGCCTTAATCCCTCTTCTTTTTCATCATTAGAGACTACGGAAGCCTTAATTAAGGCAGATTTTAAAATTGCATAGGTAATAAATTCCGGGTCACAATTAATTAAATGATTAAAGTTTTGGTCCAAATAAGAAAAAAATTCTTGATCAGATAAATATCCATACTTAATGATTTCTCCTATCCCTGATATAATTTCTGATTTTGGTAGAGTAGTTAGAAATAAAGTATCAATTAAAACAAAATTTGGCTGATAAAATGTACCTATTATGTTTTTATTTTTTTGAAAGTTAATGCCGGTTTTTCCACCGATAGAACTGTCAACCATTGCCAGAAGAGTAGTAGGAATATGGACTAGTTTTAACCCTCGCATAAATGTAGAAGCTGCAAACCCGGCTAAATCCCCGGTTACTCCTCCCCCGCAAGAAATAATTAAAGTATCTCTCCCAAAATTATTTTCTAATAAAGATGAGTAAATTTTATTCACTTCTAAACAATTTTTACTTTTTTCTCCTGGATTTAATATGTAACTAACCAATTTTTTATTTTTGAAAAATAATTCATTTTTTACCTTTTGTCCCCAATATTTCTCTGCATTACCATCAATTATAAAAAATATGTTTTGAGGAAGCCCGTGAGTTTCCAATAATTTATTAAGATTTTTTATAATTGAATTACCAATGTATATTGGATATGAAGTCTTTTGAAGATTAACTAATATTTTTTCCATCTTCTGTTACCTTTTCAAATTTTGAAAGAAATCGGGATTTGAAATCAAATTCGCTAATTTATCTACCACTTTGCCAATTGAAATATTTTCAGTTGAAATAATATAATCTGCCTGATTATAGAATACTTCCCTGCTCTTTATTAACCTATCAACATTATTTATATAAGATTGTTTTGATTCATTTTCGGATTTGCCCGGTAAAAGAAGCGGTCTGTCTTTTTTAGCCTTTAATCTTTCGAAAACAACAGCGGATGAAACTTTTAAATAAATAATTGCTCCATTTTGTTTGATATAATCAATATTATCGCGATATGCTATTGCTCCGCCTCCGAGTGATATAATTAAGTTATTTCCTTTTGACAAATTTTTAATTGTTTCACGTTCAATTTCTCTAAAATATTCTTCTCCCTCTGATTCAAATATGTCAACTATTTTCCTTTTAATATTATTTTCAATCTCAATATCTATATCAAAGTAGTCCCAACCGATTGTATTTGCTAATATCGGTCCAATAGTGCTTTTCCCTGCACCCATAAATCCTGTTAAGTAAACATTCCTTTTCTTCATATAATAGTAATTTGTTATAAAACAAAAACCCCCAGAAGGAGATTCTGAGGGTTAAAAAAAAATTATTTTAATTTATTATTGATAAAACTGCTGACGGTTATCTACAATTTTAGCATCCTTTTTCAGATTAGCAATCCATGCACTAAGGAAAATGTTTCTCTTTGCCTGAAGAAGATTTTGCCTAATGGCGTTTGCCTGGTTTGCAAAAGCAGTAGAATCAAATGGCGTTCGGTCAATAACTTTAATGAGAAAATAACCATGCGACCCTTTAACTGGCTCAGAAATAGTATTAATTGGTAGTGATTTAGATTGGTTAATAAAATTAAATTCATAACCGATCATCGGAGCCGGAGTATTTGCAGTATATGAGCCAGTAACATTTACAACAATTTTAGGATCTATTGAAGTTGCTTTTGTTAAATCGCCATTGATTTTATTTTTTACCATTAAAGCTTCATTTAATGCCAATTTAAATTTCTTTTCTCTTATAACCATAGACTTAAGGAAAGCTTTTACCTGATCAAGAGGTTTAACACCTTCTTTTATTACATCTGAAACAGTAGCAACTAAATAACCTTGCGGCGTTTTAAATGGGTCGCTAATGGAATTTAAATCATTTTTAAAAGCAAAGTTCATTAAATTTTGATTTGCTCCAATACCGGGTATTCCATAACTGTCTTTTGTAAATGGAGAAGTCTCCTGCTCTCTATATCCCATTAATTGGGCTTCCTTATCAAATCCGTCCTTCTTTGCTAAATATGAAAAATCTTTAGCTGAATTAAGATTATCATCTTTTGTGGAAGCAGAAGGGACAATAGCATTAACTAATTTTTCTACGATATATTTCTTACTTGATTTTCCGGTAACTTTAATAATATGATAACCAAAGTTGGTTTTAATTGGCTTTTGAATTTCACCGACTTTACCAGAAAATGCTGCCTGATCAAATGCAGGGACCATTTGTCCTTTACCAAACCAGCCTAAATCACCACCTTGTCTTGCGCTTCCCGGGTCTTTTGAAACTTGTTTGGCTAGAGTTGCAAAGTCTGCACCTGCCTTTAACTGATCATAGACCTTCATCGCTTCAGCAAGATTTTGCTGATCGCTGCCGAACTGATTTATTAAAATATGTGATGCTCTTACCATTGGCTGATTGGATTCTACTGTCCCGATAAAATGATAAAGCACATAACCTTCAGGTCCAGCAATTGGTCCTATAATTGATCCGGGTTTAGAATTATCAAATTTATCAACAGCGTCTAAAGGCAAAGCATTTACAGCAAGGGTGTCTTTAGCATAAGGTACCGAAGAGTAAGTATTTACTAATGATTCAAAACTGGTGGTATCCGATTTTGTTTCATTTAAAATACTTTCCAAATTATTTTTAACAATTGAAGAGTCATCGGATGTAGCGATATTTCTAAAAAGAACATATTTTAATTTTCGTTGGGCTTTTATTTGAAACTTATCCATATGATCATTATAATAACTTTTCATATCTTCGTCAGTAACCTTAATAGTAGAGTCAGGGATTTGGTTAATATCAATCAAAGCGTACTGAGCATTTATCTTTGTATTCTGATTAATAAATTCCCTTTTTACCTCTGGTTCGCTGATAGAAACTGAAGCAAGAAGCATACTTTGCAATTTCTGGTTCAATAAATTTTGCCTTATGTAATCTTCTGCCTGAAGTAATGGCTTGGCATTACGAGGATCATAAATAGCGCTTAAATAAAGTTGTTTATTAAATTTTCCGGTAGAATCAACAAAATTTTGTCTTAGGAATTGTGGCGGATCATTACTAAGAATAACATCTCTGACTTCCTGATCGGAAACCGTTATTCCCATTTTTTTGATTTCCTGCTGCAATAGAGTTTGTGTTACAAGTGCATCCCAAACCTGATCTCTAAATGAATCCATAGCATCGTCAGAAACATCTTTTCCGGTTTGAGCTTTTTGGTTTTGACGTTCAGTATCTATAGCTTTATTAAAATCCTGGTATGAGATTTCTTTGCCGTTAATTGAACCAACGTTATTAGACCTTACTCCAAAAACTTCCATGATATCTGAATTAGAGACAATCATAAATAGAGCAAAGAAAGCGCCTGTAGCAATAATAAATATAGGAGTCAAACTTCTCATCTTGGCCATCATGCCCATAGCAATACATTCTCCAAATTAATAAGTATAATAAAATTTAGCGAGTAAAAATAGAGACACGCTAGTAAAAAAGCAATGTTATTAACAGATTTATAAGAAATAAGTGAAAACTTTCCATAAAGTCATCATTTAAACGGATTTTAAGTTGACTTTGATTACTACCAAATTTATTTTTGTTTAATATAAATTAAGTGGGATTAAGATGGAAGAAAATAATGATTTTCTAAAATATGTTCCAATTTTTTCAGAACTTGATGAAAAAACGTTGGAGCAAATTTCTAAATTAGGTATAAGAAAGTTTTTTGCTAGAGATACAGTCGTTCTTTTTGAACATGAAACGGGTTCAGCTCTCTTTGTCATAATAGACGGCAAGTTAAAAGTTTCACGGGTTAGTGATGATGGTAAAGAAGTTATCTTGACTATCCTTGGTGAATCGGATTTTTTTGGAGAAATGGCTATTTTGGACGGGCTTGCTAGATCTGCAAATGTCACAGCGATGGAAGATGCAGAATTATTTATAATTCAAAGAAGTGAATTTCTAGATTTGCTTCAAATGCATCCGGAAATAGCAATAGCACTGCTTCAAGAACTCACTCAGCGATTAAGATCGGCAGATATGAAAATCAAATCTCTTTCCCTAAAAGATGCTGAAGGTAAAGTAGCCACTGTTATTCTTCAGTTGGCAGATGATATAGGCAAGATTAAACAAGGAATTGTTGAAATTGAAAAACTGCCATTTCAGCATGACTTAGCAAATATGGCAGGAACATCGAGAGAGACAATTTCAAGAACGTTGCATACTTTTGCTAAAAAAGGTTTTGTAGAATTGGAAGGATCTCGTTTAAGAATTTTGAATTATGAAAAATTCAAAGAAATATACGGTTAATAATTATAATGACTAAAGTTGATCTCCACACTCATACCTCTTTTTCTGATGGATTTTATTCACCAAAAGATTTAATTCTTAAAGCAAAAAATGCCGGTATTGAAATTATTGGCATAACTGACCACGATAATATTGGTGCAATAAAAGAAGCATCCGATTACGGTAAAGAAATCGGTATTGAGGTCATTCCGGGAGTAGAAATTAGTACTGATGTTGAAGATAAAGAAGTTCATATCCTTGCGTACTTTTTTGAACCTGATAATAGCGAACTGGAAAGATATTTACAGTTTTTCCGGGATGAAAGATTAAAAAGAGCTGACAGAATAGTTGGTAAATTAAAATCAATAGGATTTAATATAACTCTTGAAGATGTGTTAAAAAAAGCAAAAAACTCGGCTGTCGGAAGACCGCATATAGCACAAGCTATGTTAGATGGAGGATTTATTTCATCCTATTATGAAGCATTTAATAAGTATATTGGAAATGGATGTGTTGCTTATGAAAAGAAAGTCCATTTATCACCGCAAAGTGCTTTTAAAATTATAAATGATGCGGGTGGTCTATCTTTTATAGCTCATCCTGGATTCATGCATGAGTCGCTGCTAAAAGAAATTATTACGGCAGGTGTTGATGGAATTGAAGTTATCCACCCGTCAAATAATCCCAGCCATGTTAAATTTTATCGCGGTATAGTAAATGAATATTTTCTCTTGGAATCAGGCGGATCAGATTTTCATGGTGGAAAAAGAGAAGATGACGATAATTTGGGGAAATTTTATACTAGTACTCAAGTAGTTGAAGCCATGAGACAGCGGTTATTAAAAAATAGTGCATAATTTTTCAAACAATAGCTTTAATATGAAAACAATAGAAGGTAATCTGGCTTGCGGAGATAATAAATTTGCGATAATCGTTAGCAGATTTAATGAATTTATCGGTCAAAAATTATTAGAAGGCGCAATAGATTGTCTCAAAAGACATGATTGCAAAGAAGATTACTTTGATGTATTTAAAGTACCCGGAGCTTTCGAAATTCCTATTATAGCCGGCAAAATTGCAAAGGGTAATATGTATAATGCTATTATTTGCTTAGGTGCCGTGATCAAAGGAGAAACTCCACATTTCGATTATGTAGCTTCTGCAGCAAGCGAAGGTATTCTTCGAACATCATTGAAATATGAAACTCCAATAGCTTTTGGCGTTTTAACAACTGACAATATAGATCAAGCAATTCAAAGAGCCGGTTCTAAATCCGGGAATAAAGGTTGGGATGCTGCTCTAACAGCTATTGAAATGGCAAATTTGGTCAATAAAATTTAATTTTCTTTTAAATGAACCTATCTTCAGGGAAATTATTAAAGAATAATTTTTTTAATAGCTGTATTATTTCTTTTTTTACTTTCTTTCTATATCTTCCTTCAATCAAGATCCCATTTATTAATGATGAAATTTCTTTCATTCAAAGAAATGCCGTGACCTCATTTCTTGGCTTTATTAATTTGTTTGATAAGAAGGAATATGACGGTTATTATTATCGTCCGCTAGGAGATTTTATCTCAGGGATAACTACTTCAATTTTTCATTACAATTTTGAATATTACCGACTATTTAACATATCTTTACTAATTTGCACAGGCATTATAGTTTATTTTCTGTTGTTAAATATTCTTTCCGGTAAGGAAAATAATAAGATTATTGCTCTGTTTGGTTCATTGCTTTTTATTGCTTTTCCAATAAATGACTATGTAATTTTTTGGCAAACAGATTTATTCGATCGATTAATGATCATTTTTTATTTATCCGGAATTCTCATCTTTATTAGGAAAAATTGTAAGGTAGATATTTATTCGTTAATACTATTTTTTTTAGCACTCTTATCTAAAGAGATGGCTTTCAGCTTCCCATTAACAATCATTCTAATTTCATACTATTTTTCTAATACTCCGCATAAATTAAAAGAAAGTATAAAACGGTCTCTCCCCTATTTAATAGTTATGGCTTTCTTTATTTTGTTCAGAATTATTTGTTTCAGTAATAATGTTTTTGAAGCAAAAGATGCACATTCAGTGCACACTATTTTTGATGCGATTAAAAACTATTTCCTTTTTTTCGGTTTATTAGCGTTCCCTTTTTTCATTCGAGAAGTTCAGAATATAGTAATCCATTATAAATTATTATCGCTCGCTTCTATTGTAATTTTATTTTTTCCGCTTGTTTATTTTCTTTCAAAAAAAGCTAAAAAAGAACCTATTTTAATATTTTTTCTATTATTCATTATTATCACATTAGCCCCGGCTAGTCGATTGTTTATGAGATGGTATTTGTATCTTCCCGAAGTAGGATTCACAGGTTTTGTATCTTATTTTATATTTTCCCTTAATTTTAATAAAAAAATAATCCCGATAATTATCGCTGTTTCATTATTAATTATCTATTCATCGACACTCCTCTTCAAAGAAAATGATTGGATTCTCGACTCTAATAAAGCAATTAGTTCTTTGAAAACATTTTTATCTGCTAATAAAAGTGAAATAGAAAAATCCAATGAAGCTAATTTTTTAACTATTCCGGCAAAGGTGGATGATATTCCTGTCTTTAATTTGGGATTTAGTCAGTTATTAAATTATTATGGAAATTTTGCTAAAACCGTCAATGTGAATGTTTATTCGAAGAGTTTTATTTATAACTTTGAAGATTCTCTATTTATTAAAATAAAAGATAAAAACATTATGCTAAATCAGGTTAAAGATAATTATTTTATACTTTTTAATGATGGGAAAAATATTAATTTTGAAACTAATAATAAAATTAAAATATCAAGAAAATCATTAGTTGTTAAAGATCAGGAGTTAATGAATAAGATACTTTATACTTTTTCAAACGGCAGATTTATTAAAATTAAGGAATAAAATGAAAAGAAATATCTGTATCTTATTCTTTTTTTTATCTTTCACTAAGTTATTTGCACAGCAAATTTCTGATTGGGAAAATTATACTGATATGAAAAATGTTACTGCTTTAGATGTTAACTCCAACGGCATTTGGGCAGCAACAAACGGAGGTGGTTTTTTCTATAATACCAAAACTGAATCATTTCAAACTATTCATAAAACAGACGGATTATTTGATAATGACTTAACCTCAGTAACTATAGATAAATATGGTAAAATTTGGTTTGGCAGCGCAAATGGATCAATTAATGTTTATAATCCTGCTACTAATTCAATCCATCCGATTTTAGATATATATAATTCAGATCAGACAAACAAGCAGATTAATGACATTCAAGCTTCCGGGGATACAATTATTGTTTCAACTTCATTCGGCATTTCCTTAATTGATCCGGTAAATCTAATATTTTATGACACATTCTTTAAATTCGGATCTTTTCCTTCGAATTCTCAGGTCAATAGTGCCTTAAAATCAGGCTTAATTTATGCGGCGACACAAAACGGCATTGCAGTTCAAAAAAATAACGCTACCAATTTATCTGCTCCCGAATCATGGAATAATTTCACCACTTCAAACGGGCTCCCATCTAACACAATTAACAAAGTAATTATCTTTAATAATAATTTAATTGCTGCAACTGCTAGTGGGCTTTCTCAATTTAATGGTATATCCTGGCAATCATTGATACCTTCATTTAATAGTTCAAATATAAATGATATTTTAGCTGCTGGTGATACTCTTTTTATATTAACCAATAATTCTGTTTATTCATATTATGTTAGCAATTCAAATACAATTTTGAAATCAATTTATAATAGTTCGTCAAATATAGACAAACTCGCATATTCAAGTGAATATGGAATTATTGCAGCAGGATCCACAGGTTTTGTTTTTATTGATGGATCAAGCTCAAATGATTTTCTTCATCCAAACGGACCGTATGTTAACCAATTTCCTAGTATGGCAGTCGATAATAACGGTAACTTATGGTCAGCAAGTGGACAAGACGTAACAGGACAAGGATTTTATGAATACTCAGGCATGACTTGGAGAAATTTCAATACAGCTAACACTCCATCCTTACCTACTAATTATTTTCAAGTTGTTTATGCTGCACCTGATAATACTATTTATTTCGGAAGTTGGGGCAAAGGGTTCATAAAAGTAATAAATTCCAATATTGAAGATTTTTCTATCGCGAATACCGGGATGCATGGAATTCAAGCCGATCCTTCATTTTTGGTCATATCTGCATTTGGGTATGATTCAAAAAATGATTTATGGGTGCTGAACTATGGAGCTGTGGATAATTATACCCTTTCTACTCTTACTCCGGATAGTACATGGTATCATTTCCAAATTCCTGCCGCTCAAGGATTGCACTTAGAGCAAAATTACAATCTGGTTATTGACCAATATGATACTAAATGGTATTCATCATTGGACGCCAGCCATCCGGGACTTTATTATTTTAACGAAAATAAGACTTTTACTAATGCAAATGATGATATTTCGGGATATTTAACAACTTCTGATGGGTTAAGCAGCAATACGATTAGTTCTGTTGTTGTAGATCAACGTGGCGATGTCTGGGTAGGTACCAATGCCGGGGTCAATATAGTTACTAATACAGGTGGGATTTTCGACGGCGGGAAATCTTCATTAGTAATATCCTCTATCTTTTCATTAAGACAGCAGATAGTGACCTGTATGGCCGTTGATCCGATTAACGACAAATGGATAGGAACAACTCAAGGCCTAATTTTAGTTAGTTCAGATGGAACTACCGTTTTGGGACAATTTAACACCGCCAATAGTCCCCTTTCATCGAATAATATAACAAGTATTGCAGTAGATCAAAACACCGGAATTGTATATGTCGGAACTGATGCAAGTTTGACATCCTTCAAAACTTCAGCGGTTAAGCCGCTTAGTAGTTTCTCTAAACTTTTTATTTACCCAAATCCTTTTGTAATTCATGACGGTGATGTTAATAATTTAACTATTGACGGTCTTATAAGTAACTCTGAAATAAAAATAGTCTCAATTACTGGAAAATTGATTGACGACTTTCAATCTCCTGGAGGAAGAATAGCAAACTGGGACGGTAGAGATGCTAAGGGAAATCTTGTAAATAGCGGTGTCTATCTAATAGTTGCTTTTGATCAAAGCGGAAACAATGTAACAACATCTAAAGTGGCTGTATTACGAAAATAATATTTTTGTTTTTATTTGCAGACTGCATATAATTTAAATAATCAAACCTTCTAGAATATTTTAAATACTAATGATTGCTCTTTCGAATTTATCACTTCAATTTAATGGAAAATATCTCTTCCAGGATATTAATTATACAATCAATTCCGGAGACAAAATCTCACTTGTCGGAGCAAACGGCACCGGGAAATCATCTTTGCTAAAATTAATTAACAATGAACTTCAGCCCGAATCCGGAAGAATTTTCCGACAAAAGAACATTTCAATTGGATATTTACCTCAAGACCATATTACTCACCAAGGAAAGACGCTTTTAAACGAAGCTAAAAGCGCATTAACAAGTATAGTCTCGCTAAATGAAAAAGAAATTTTTATTACTGATACTCTTGCTAAAGATGACCTTTCTGAAGAAATTCGAACTGATTTGATCAACCAATTAGGCGAAGTGCATTATAAACTTCAAGAATTAGACTCATACAGCATAGATTCTAAAATTGAGAAAATTTTAATTGGTTTAGGTTTTGAAGAAAGTGACTTCAATAGGCTCACTAATGAATTCTCCGGCGGATGGCAAATGAGAATAGCTTTAGCAAAAATTCTAATCTCGCAAAACGATATTATATTGATGGATGAACCGACAAATCATCTTGATTTAGACTCTCTTGAGTGGTTAATCTCTTTCTTAAAAAGTTATAAAGGCTCCTTATTAATTGTTTCGCATGATAAAAGGTTTATTAATAACGTGACCAATAAAACTTTAGAAATATTTATGGGCAAATTCTTTTCTTTTAATGGAGATTATGATGCATATTTAAGATATAAAGATGAGAGGGATACACAGCTATCAAATCAGTATATTATTCAACAAAAGAAAATTAAAGCTACTGAAAGCTTTATAGAAAGGTTTCGATATAAAGCCACAAAAGCTAAGCAAGTTCAAAGCCGAATTAAGCAGCTCGACAAAATTGAACTGATTGAACTACCGGAAAATACAGGTAATATTTCCATAAGATTCCCCGATCCTCCTATCAGTGGAAAGACAAATATTGAACTAAAAGCGATTTCTAAGTCTTACGGTGACAAAATTATTTTTTCTGATCTTGATTTTAAAGTAAACAGAGGAGAGAAAATAGCATTTGTCGGTACAAACGGAGCCGGTAAAACGACACTTTCAAAAATAATATCGGGACAATTGAATTTTGATAAAGGTGAAAGAATTATTGGGCATAATACCTTAATCTCTTACTATGCTCAAGATGTTGCCGATAACCTTAATCCTGATTTAGATATTTTAGAAACATTAGAAGGAATAGCTGAAGACAAAACATTAGGACAGCTCCGAAGTCTTTTGGGATCTTTTTTATTTACAGGAGATGATGTTTTTAAGAAAATTGGTGTTCTTTCTGGTGGTGAGAAAAGCCGAGTTGCATTAGCAAAAATTTTATTAACAAAAGCAAATTTTATAATACTTGATGAGCCAACTAATCACCTGGATATTTCATCTAAAAAAGTACTTCAGCAAGCTCTTATTGACTTTACCGGCTCTTTAATTTTAGTTTCGCATGATGTTGACTTCCTTATTCCAATTGTGAATAAAGTATTAGAAATTAAGAAGAATGAAAGGAAATTGTTCGATGGAGGCATCGAATTTTATCTATTAAAGAAATTAGAACAAGCTAGTAACGATGAAATTCGTACTTCCATTTATAATAACTCATCCGAAACAATTTCAAAGAAAGATCAGAAAAGAATTGATGCTGCTAACCGGCAAAAGAAATATCAAGCATCAAAATTATTGATTGAAAATATATCAAATTTAGAATCTCAAATTGAAAGTTTAGAAAAAAAAGAAAAAGAGTTAGAAAATAATATGACACTTCCTGAAGTTTTTAGCAATCCGACTAAAGCAAAAGAAACTTTATTATTATACAAAGAAACAAAAACTATATTAGAAGATAAAATAAAAGAATGGGAAAATCTTTCTGAAAAATTGCAAAGAATAGAGAAACAATTCAATTAAATGAGTCTGTAAAATAATTTGTGTAAACGGCAATTTAGTTTCATAAGAAAGACCTAAGCCTTTCATCAAAAATAATAGAAAAATTAGAAATAACAATTGCCCAATTTCTAATAGGCATAGTCCACTTTTTTGATAAATCCCTATATGCTAAATATAGCATTTTTTTAAGAGCATCATCATTAGGGAAAAGCGACCTGGTTTTTGTGACTTTTCTAAACTGTCGGTGAACCGACTCAACAGCATTGGTAGTATAAATAATCGTCCTTATTTCTTCAGGGTACTTGAAGAAAGTGGCTAAGTTATCCCAGTTTTGTCTCCAAGATTTTAGGGCCAGAGAATATTTACCTGCCCATCTGTCTTCAAGTTCTTTAAGATTCCTTAAGGCAGCTTCCTCTGTAGGTGCAGAATAAACCGGTTTGAGTTGTTTCATAAATTCCTTCTGGTCTTTTGAAACAATGTATTTTAGAGTATTACGTATTTGGTGTATTACACAGAGCTGGATTTCTGTCTTAGGGAAAACAGTATTTATTGCCTCCGGAAAACCTTTTAATCCATCAATGCATGCAATAAGAATATCTTTAACTCCACGATTCTTCAGCTCTGTTAAAACTTTAAGCCAAAAATTAGCCCCTTCTGCCTCTCCGATCCAGAGACCGAGTAAGTCTTTTCTGCCGCTTAATTCAACGCCAAGACAAGTGTAGGCTGCCTTGGATGTTACCTTCTTAGAGTCTGAGTCCCTTACTTTGTAATGAATAGCATCAAGAAATACTATCGGATAAATACTATCAAGAGGTCTGTTCTGCCATTCTGTGGCGATATCAACTATTTTTTCTGTAATGTTTGATATAAGTGTCGAGGATACATCTAAACCATACATCTCTTGAATATGGCTCTGTATATCCCGAACCGTCATTCCCTTGGCATACATGGAGATTATTTTATCTTCTATCGGCCCAATGGTTCTCTCATACTTCTTGACAATTACCGGATCAAACTGACCATTACGATCTCGTGGGACAGTAATTTCAATTTCTCCGCTATCGTTCTTCAGAGTTTTATGAGTCTTACCGTTGCGGCTGTTACCGCTGTTTCTACCTTCGGGCGAATGTTTCTCGTATCCAAGATGTTCAGTTAGCTCGCTTTCAAGCATCTGTTCTATGGATTTTGCTATAAGCTTTTTTATAGCTCCATCCTTGCCCATTAGGTCTTCGTAGTTCTTTGCTTTTGACAGATCAGCTTTTAATTGCTCGAGAATTTCTTCAGTTAGTTCCATGAGTGTAACTTTCCTTTCGGATTTTAGTTAATAAATTAGTAATTTTTTTCTCATAGATAAATGCTGTTCCGCTACGCTCCACAGCATTTATCTAATTCTCTTTATTAACCATTTACACAAAAATATTTACACTCCTAATTAAATTTTCAATTTTAAAAATTCTTCTGTCAGTACCAATCCTCCGTATAAAGCTGAATCATCACCTAGTTTACTTTCAACAATTTTTACAGCTTTAGAAGTTTCTTTTAAAACAATTTTTGTA
>JAJYOQ010000509.1 GCA_021796135.1 Bacteroidota bacterium | reverse complement strand
GGATGAGATTATAGATTTGAAATTGAGAAAATTTATCACAAAAAATATTCCGCCCCGGCGGACAGGTTTGACATAAGAAACAAAGATGCTAAAGACTTAATTTAAAGGAATTTCAATACCAATTTTTTTGATTTCTTTTGCGAATATCATTTCTTCAAAATCCTTCGGTGTAAATCCAATCGGTTCAATTCGTGTATCAATTCCCCAGGTGAGCTTCCCTAGTTCAACATTATCTGTAAAACTATTTCCGCTAAATGAAGAAGAAACAATTGCTAAATCTATGTCACTATCTTTATGCGCTTTCCCTATTGCATAAGATCCAAATAAGTATGCTTTTTCAATTTTAAAATACTTACTAAGTTTTAATAAATAATTATTTATGCTTTCAAAAATCTCTAAATCACGGATGTCAGGCACTTATGAAGCTCCTTTACTCTAATTGATTTATCTTCTGTGAATTCCTTTGTTGCAAGAGAATAAATTGTAAATTTTTCATCCGGATAACGGGTACTCAATTGGAATTGATTCAATTCTTCAAGAAATTCACTCAAATCTGTTCTAGCTCAGGCAAACGGGAAGCTTTTTTAAAAGCCTTCTCTAATAATTTTGTCATTTTAATCTCTAATTTCAAATCTATAATCTCATCCCATTTTTCTATTAAGAAGTTTATTTGTTGAAATGATTTATTCGAGTACTTCAGCTAAGTTTTCAATATTAATATTAGCAATATCATATTTACCAAATCTTTCCGTGGCATCTAATATTTCTATGCCTATTATTTGATTATTCTCATCGAAGTCAAGGACAATACCCTCTTCAACTTCTCTTGAACTACTTACAAATTTTTCTTTGAAATAAACATATAATGCATCGGCTTTTTTGCTATATTCAATTTTCACAGTATTATCCTTTAATTTTATTCATTTTACAACTGTAGTTATAACATATATTTCGTCATCCGACATCTTTATAAGTAACAATGACAGAGAAGACTAGGCTGTCATATCGAAGGAGCTCCTCCGGAGCTTTGTTTTTTCTTTTTATGTTTCGCCGCTCTGCGGCTTTATGATGCAATGGAATATGGGAAATAATTGGCGGACTGATTTTTGTGACATAATTAATGATGAAAACTAAGCAGCATCTTTATACTCAATAAAACCCATACTAATTCCATCCTCAATTGCTTTATGAACTAATTTTTCTACAATTTCTGAATCTTTGATGTCGACTGACTCCTCACCGCATTGTTCACAAATAAGCGCCGGAACATCCCGTACAACAATAATTTTATTTGCCTCCATTTGAAAGGTCAAGGTAGTTTTACCTTCTTTCAATTCAGTTTCGCAGAATGGACACTTCATTTTTCTAACCTCTTTGTATATGTTTCATTCCATTTTTTCTTATCAGGTTCATAAACACTAATAATCCAAACATGTTTTTCTGTTTCGTCTAATGCAACAACAATATGCAATGGTCTTTTATTTTTAGTAAATGCGAAAGTAAGATAACTTTTTAACGGTTTGCCATCATTATAGAAGATGTAAATATTGATGCTAATTCATGAGCTTCCTGAGGGAATGTTGAATTTTGAATCTGCCACGGCTGAATCGTTTCGTATTGATTATTGATAACTGAAAAGCGGCATAGGTCATAATTTAATTGAAAGATGTAACTGCCCACCCAAACCGAGTTCAATAATTTTTTTAAGTGTAGAAAAACGAACTTCTTTAATGTTGTTTTCTATTTTAGAAATGTAAGATTTTGTCGTCCCAATTTTTTCAGCAAGTTCTTCTTGTGTCAACCCTTTTTCAAGTCTTGCTTCGTGAATAAGAGAGCCGATTCGGAAAGCTTCGTAACCATCTTCAAGACGGTCACGCTTTTCAGTTCCAAGTTTACCATAATGTTTGTCTTTGAACTGGTCAAGAGTCATTATATTATTTTTTTTCGTTTTCATATTCTTCTTTTATTTTAAGCGCTTTTTCAATTTCCTTTTTTGGCGTTTTTTGAGTTTTCTTTTGAAAGCCATTTGCCAAAATAACCAATTGACCTTTATCGAAAAAACAGAAAATGCGAAAAATATCACTGCCTTGTTGAACTCGAATTTCAAAAAGTCCATCGGTGTTCTCAATGTGTTTGAGATACATTTCAGGTACCTGTTGAAGCTCTTCTATTAGCTCAAAGGTCCAGATAATTTTCTCTTTCACTTTGTCCCGCTGTTTTACAAAGAACTCTTGAAAATAGTCTTTGTAAAAAATTATAGACCTATACTTCTGATTTTTGTTCACAAAGTAAATATATATAAAGTTGCCCTAAAGTGCAACTTATTTTTTAATACACACAAAATTATTTATTATTAATTCACTTTACGGAGGATTTCTCTTTGGAGTGTTGGAATGATGGAGTAATGGAATGTTGGGAAATTATTTCAAGATTCTTTCAGTTACTCCGGTTGATTGATAGTTTTTATTTAGGTATTAAAACCGTTGAAACGGTTAATAAATATGGTATTATGTTTTTTGGAACCCACGACTCGAAGTCGTGGGCTGCTTTTGTTCACGTTTATTTGTTAAAGTTATCCATCCCCAGGTATCAATAAAGACTTTCAAATAATATCTCCATAAAGTTCTTTATCTATTTTATTTGCAAAAGGCTCAACATCAACTATTCCTATTATTTTTAAAAGTGGGTCTTTTCCAGGATCAAGTTCTTTTGATTTTTTAGAATCTCACCTTGTCTCGACGGTACGTGATGATAACTCCGCTTTTTCCGATTGAAGCTGGATTTTGCAAGTATAAATGAAACAAAATCATTTATCTCTTTTAATGATTCTTCCGGAAGTTTATTTATTTCTTTAATTATATTCTCTTTTATTTTTTGCGAACTCATATAAACCTCATCTGTTTTTTAACATTACAATTTATTGTAAATATAAATATAAATCAAAATTAACTTTTTTAATGCACGGTATTGTATTCTTTAGGCAATTTTCTCGAATGTCAAGGTTCATCAAAACCAGTCAGGCAGGGCCACGAAAACCTGCCACTTGCTTTGATTGATTTTACAATTTTACCGATTCATAATTTAAGAGTCAAATTTAATTTATTCGTTTCTTTTTTCATGATATTAAAACCGTTGAAACGGTTAATAAATATGGTTTTATGTTATGGAACCCACGACTCGAAGTCGTGGGCTGCTTTTGTTGAACGGTATAAGTTAGACGGTTTTATTAGGTTTTATTAGGTTTTATGTTTTTGGGAACCCACGACTCGAAGAGGCTGTGTGAAAATTCAGAAGTGATGAATAAATATTCCAATTATGGTTTTAAAATATGACTACATTAATATGTTTTTTTATTGCCCCGACATTTATGTCGGGGTGAAATAAACTCCAATAAATACCGGGCTTCAGCCACATCTGTGCTATTTATGTGGCTAAAGCCATAATAATCTTTTTTTACACTAATCCCCGCCATAAATGGCGGGGCAATT
>JAJYOQ010000508.1 GCA_021796135.1 Bacteroidota bacterium | reverse complement strand
TATTAAACATAATGCGGATAATAATATTAAAACTCCCGATCTTAACGATTCGGATCTTGTTAAGATGGGCTTTGTTCATTACCGGGAAATGTGCGTCGGCTGCCACGGCGGTCCCGGCATTGAGCGGAGCGAAATAGGCCAAGGGCTTTATCCAAAAGCTCCTTCGCTTGCAAGGGCTGCAAACGATTGGACTCCGCAGCAGCTTTTCTGGATAACTAAAAACGGCTTAAAGATGACCGGCATGCCCGAATTCGCGCCAACACATTCGGACGAAATGATTTGGGCAATCGTTGCGTTTACAAAAAAGCTACCAGCATTAACCAAAGAACAATATCAGAAACTTGATGAAGAAACTAAAGGCGAAAGTGATGAATGAAAAAAATAGGTGTGTTCATTTAATTTCTATTCTTAAATTATTTTCTGTAATTATTCTGTTTGGTTTTACGGGCAGCTCATACAGCCAGGGAACTAGCTCACAAAAGCATAGTAACAGCCGCACGGAAGACAGCCTTAAAATTCATGAAATGCATAAGGACATTAATGATACTGTACGACGGAAGCTGGTTGAAAAAATACATTTGGAAGAGTTAAATGAACCAACTTATAAATCTTGGAATACAGTTTGCCCCGGGCTTGGTTATAAAGTAGACCATAAAATAAAACCAATTGAATATAACGGTAAACTTTATGGCTTTTGCTGCAAAGTTTGTCGTAAGAATTTTTCTGAGAACCCGAAGAAGTACATAAATAATCTCGATAAGTACGGCGGAAAATTTATAGGTAAAAAATGAAATGTTGTGATGTCCCCATTAAAATATCGTATGTAGTTAAATCTTCCTGCTGCGGTCGCCCCCGGGGCATCACAATTATCTTCCATTATTATAGAGATTTTTTTGAACAATTAAAATGATAGGTAATAGACTTTAAATATGCTGAAATCAATTTCTTTCAATAAGGATCCAATCGGTAAGGATGTAAAATTTTCTCCTATTAGTGTTCTTATTCTAATGAGTATATCTATAATAATTGCTCATTTTGTTGTTATGCTTATCGGCATTACAAATTCTCATTCTCAAAGTCTTAGCGAAATATTATTTGATTCATTTATATTAATCATTTTGTTGTTCCCTTTGCTTTACATATTTGTGTTTCGCCCGTTAATAACACAGATAAATCAAAGAGAAAAAGCTCAGCGTGAGTTACTTGTAAATGAAAATAAATTCAGAAACTTAGTTGAGACAATGAGCGAGGGCCTAGCCGTCCAAAATAATGATGGTTTAATAACGTTTGTCAATAATCGTTTTTGCGAAATGCTTGGCTTAGAACAAAATGAATTGTTCGGGAATAAACTTTCCAATTTTGTAGATGAAGAAAATAATAATGTTATTAAAAAATTAAGTACCGTACATATAATTGATAAAAGTGAATCTTTCGAAATTTCATTAAAAAGTTTTAAAAACAATAATCTTTTTACTTTAGTTTCACCTTCTCATATTTTTGATGAGAATAATCAAATCATCGGAACACTTATGGTCGTTACCGATATTACCGGTAGGAAGCAAATGGAAATGGATTTAATTGAGGCAAAAAATAAAGCTCATGAATCTGATAAGCTTAAATCCGCTTTCCTAAATCTAATATCTCATGAAATAAGAACCCCGATTAATGCTATTGTTAATTTTCTATCCTTAATTAAAGAAGAATACCACGATAAGTTTCCAAATGATTTGATGCAATATATCAATCCAATTGAATCCGGTTCAAAACGGTTAATAAGAACTATTGAGCTTATACTAAATATGGCTGTAGAGCTAACCAACGGCGGCTCCAAACCGGAAACTGAAAAAATTATTATCAGTAGAGAAATACTTCCTTCCATTATTAAAGAATTTTCCTGCGTTGCAGAATCAAAAGGACTTCGATTAAATTATTTTATAAAAGAAGAAGCTGCTGTCCATGCCGATAAATTTATGGCAGCTCAAATTTTTCTTCATCTTATAGATAATGCTATCAAATTCACAAACAAAGGGAATATTAATGTTACACTATTCAGAAACAATAACAGGCAGCTAATAGAGATAAAGGATACCGGTATAGGCATCTCTAAAGAATTCTTGCCCAAAATGTTTCAATTATTTTCGCAGGAAGAGAACGGATACAGCCGCTCGTACGAAGGAAATGGTTTAGGCTTAGCTCTCGTTAAAAAATACTGCGAGCTAAATAATGCAGAGATTCTTGTAGATAGTAAAAAAGGTGAAGGCTCAATTATTACTATAATATTTAATTAAGAAGAATATAAAAAATGAATTTTTATCTTGAACTTACACTTAAACTTGACCATGAATATAGCATTGAACTTTGCTCTATTAAATAACTAACTTTATTATAATTAAATTTATTATTGGAGAATCTAAAATGAAAACACAAAACACACTCAGCAGTCTTTTAAAAAATTGTTGCCCTATAATTTTAGGACTATTTATCTTATTCATCGTCAGTAGCTCATCTTTGCTTGCTCAAGGTATGGGCGGCATGAATCAGCACATGCAGAATATGAACAGCCAGATGACCAACATGCAAAGCATGATGGCTCAAATGAATAAGATGATGGACAAAAGCAACATGATGATGAATTCCATGAACTCTTCTATGAAAGGGAATATGAAGGGCATGGACATGAAAAACATGAACATGAGCGGCGGTATGATGGGCATGACGAAGAATATGAACGACATGGGCAAGACAATGCAAACCATGCTTACCCAAATGCAAAGCATTATGAAGAACGATGAGATGATGAAAAACAGCGTTATGAAAAATCACATGGACGGCATGATGAAAGACATGCAGTCAATGATGAAAAATTATGGCGCCATGCTTAACAACGCCGAACAATTGCAAAAAGGTAAAAAATAAATTTAATCGTATTAGGAAGTAGGTACTCTCCGGCTTCCTAGTTGTTCTTAACAAATACGCAGATGCTAAGGTAAGCTTTTAGTTGTTTTTTTATGTTTCCTAATAATTTCGCTTAATGAGCGCAATGCTTGATTTACAGAATCATGATCTGGAAAATATTTAGCAACGTCTGGTTCTATTACAACGATGTTTGAACCCTCTAGGTATTTGCTCGAATATTTTCCTTTAACCGCATTGCTGAAGTCATATTCTTCAAGCATATCAGGATCTTTTTGCGTTTTCTTCATATTGTTCTTTTTCATTTTTTGTCGCCTTTCTGGCGCTGATTATTCTAATTTTATCTCTTCTTTCTGTAAAGATAACTACTAAAAGACGATTTCTGTATGAGTTGCCGATCAAAACAAATCTATCTTCCTTTTCAGAATGAAGTGGGTCATAAATGGTTAATGATAAAGTATCTTTAAATGCTGTGCTTGCTTCATCGAATGAAACTTTGTGAATCTGTATATTCCTTTTAGCTTTTTCAGAATCCCATTCAAAAAGAAGCATATTTGTATTTATTATTTTTATAATTGATAATTG
>JAJYOQ010000052.1 GCA_021796135.1 Bacteroidota bacterium | reverse complement strand
AGTTTTCCATTCATAGAAGTATTTTAATTTCGGTAATTCGGATTTCTTAAAAGCGCTTAAAAATTCATCAATTGGAGGTAATTGTTGATTTGATAATAGATACGAAAAATAATATAATTTTTTAAGATTATTTGGAAATTTAAATATTCTTAATGAGTCAGTTTTATCAAAATTATTTTTTAATATATTGAATTCTTTTTGTTGAAATAATATCTTATTAGTTTCCATTTCCGCATATGAATAAAGTAAAGATTTCTCATTAAATGAATTAAATATTTCAAAAGCCTTATTGAAATTGTTGGTCTTTGAATAGGATAGAGCAATTTTGAATTTGGTAGTATCATTTTCACAATAAGCAGAATACTTTTCATATTCTAATGCAGCTCTTAAATAATCGCCGGAACAATAAAGATAGTCAGCAAATTTTTTAATATTTACTGGCGATAATAAATTGAGCTGATTATTTTCAATAGTTTGAGCAAATATCGGTAAACAAAAAATTATTAAAATAATTATAATATTTCGCATTATTATTTTACAATAATTGAGGGCGGCAAATATTTTATTTCATTTTTATTTAAAGTATAGAGAGAAATCGGGTCGTAATAATGTCCATCTTCCACACTTGGATAACGCCTGTCTTTTTCAAAGAAATCCATATCGCGGGTAAATCGGTCAAAAAACATTAAACTTCCCTGAATAAAATTAGTGCTCTGTACAGCTTGAAGAAAAAAACTAGAGCATGTCGGTGAGAATGGGCAATTATCTCCGTCTACATCTGATATAAAAAACCAGTAAGAATTTAACAATGATTTAATTACAAAAACCGGAATATTGTCTGAATTAAAGGAATAATCCCTTTTAGATTCATCTGGTTTTATTGCATAAGAATAATTACCTTTCCCCCATTTTCCATATTCCGTTTGAGCAAAAGTCACAGATGTTATTAATATGGAAAGAATTATAAAATACTTCATAATCACTTTTCATCTAGCAAAGCTCTGGCTATAACCATTTTTTGGATTTCTGAAGTGCCTTCATAAATTTCAGTTATTTTTGCATCCCTCAAATATCTTTCCACTAAATATTCCCGAACATACCCATAACCACCATGAATTTGAATTGATTCAAGAGCACATTCAACAGCAATTTTTGAAGAATAAAGTTTAGCCATGGCTGCTTCTTTATAATATTTTTTATTTGCGTCTTTCATAGCAGCAGCTCTTAGTGTCAATGCCTTAGCAGCTTCAATCTTTACAGCCATATCTGCAAGTTTAAATTGAATTGCCTGAAAGTTTGAGATATGAGAACCGAATGCCTTTCTTTCCTTTGAATATTTGAGAGCGGCTTCAAAAGCAGCTTCGGCAATCCCGATTGCCTGAGAAGCAATTCCTATTCTTCCGCCGTTCAAGGTATTCATTGCAAAATTAAATCCTTTTCCTTCATCCCATATTAAATTTTCTCTGGGAATTTTACAATTTTCAAAGGTCAAAGATGATGTATCTGAACTTCTAATGCCGAGTTTGTCCTCTTTCTTCCCATGTCCGAAACCCGGAGTTCCTTTTTCAACAAGAAAAGTTGAAATTCCATGATGCCCCTTTTCCTTATCTGTAGTCGCCATTACCAGGAAATAATCAGCGGAATGTCCGTTGGTAATCCAATTTTTTATCCCATTAAGAATAAAAAAATCACCGTCTTTGTCGGCAGTAGTTTTTTGTTTAGTTGCATCACTACCTGCTTCCGGTTCAGACAAGGCAAAAGCTCCGAGCTTTTCACCTTTAGCTAAAGGAATTAAATATTTTTCTTTAATATAGGGGCTACTATATTTTTCAAGACCAAAGCAAACTAAGGAATTGTTAACCGACATAATTACGCCTGCACTTGCGTCTGCTTTTGAAATTTCAATCATCGCAAGAACATAGCTAATTGTGTCTAAACCGGCCCCGCCTAGCTCCGGCGGAACCATCATACCCATAAACCCAAGTTCTCCTAATTTTTTAATTATATCGGCAGGAAATTCAGCTTTTAAATCTCGTTCTACCGAGGATGGTGCTATTTCTGCCTGAGCAAATTCTTTTGCGGTTTGTTGAATTAATATCTGGTCTTCGGTAAAATCAAAATTCATAAATCCTCACTTTGTTAAATTTACTTTTTGGTAATATTGTTCGTCTAAATAAAATTCAATTCGAATTTTTGATTCAAATTGGATTAAAATTGTTAAATTTTTGTGCTAAGATAAGATAATAATTGTTTTATATCAACGGAAGAATTATATGAAATAATTTATAGCGCTAAATCACTATTTTTATTTTTTTAGAATTAACATAATTTTTATATTTGGAACATGGAAAATCAAACATCACCCTTAGAAGAAAATCCGCAAGCGGATAGCACAATTAATAATAAAGCCGTACTTAAAGGTCTGACCTTAGACGAGCTTAAAAATTATTTTTCAAAAAACGGAGAACCAAGATTCCGCGGAGAGCAAATATTCAATTGGATGTATAATCATTTGGTAACCGATTTTTTTGATATGGCTAATGTTCCAAAAGTATTGCGTACCAAATTAAAAGAAACATGCGAGATAATGACCCTTCAGCATGTTGATACTCAAGTATCTTCTGTCAACGGCACAAAGAAATACATCTTTGAGACAGGCGATAAATATAAAATTGAATCGGTATTAATACCCGAAGAAGACCGAGTAACTCTATGCGTATCGACTCAAGTCGGCTGCCCACTTGATTGCAAATTTTGTGCAACCGGTTTAATGGGTTATAGAAAAAATTTATCCGCCGGTGAGATATTTGACCAGTACGTGCTTGCAGCAAAAGATTTTGGCAAAGATAACATTACTAATATAGTTTTTATGGGAATGGGTGAACCTTTATTAAATTATAATAATTCTGTTAAAGCTTTAGAAATCTTTGCACAAGAATTAACAACCGGAATTAGCAAGAAGAAAATTACAGTTTCAACAGCCGGTATTGCTCCAAAAATTCGCGAATTGGCTGATAAGAATTTAAATGTGAAATTGGCTCTTTCACTTCATTCATGCTTTGATGATATAAGATCCAGTATTATGCCTATTAACGATAAATACCCTCTTCGTCAGATTATTGACGCTGTTAAATATTATGCGCGCCGGACAAGAACAAGAATTACATTTGAATATGTAATGCTTGACGGTATAAATGACAGAGACGAAGACATTGAAGAATTGCTTAAAATTTGCAAGGAATTTCCTTCAAAAATAAATGTTATCCCGTTTAATTCGTTAGAACACATGAATCCCACGGGAATAGCTTCTCAGATCAAACCTACTCCGAGAAAAAGAATAGATGAATTTGTTCAGCGTCTCCGCGAAAATAATATAACTGTTATGATTCGTAATACACAGGGTGACGATATTTCTGCAGCTTGCGGACAACTTGCAATTCTGCTTAATGATTAAATTATCTCATGATGAAATATCTCTTAAAAGAGCTACCCTTGATAATATTCATCAAGTAAATAAAATTCCTGTCGTTGTTGTATTAGACAGCATTCGAAGTAATTACAATGTAGGTTCCATATTTCGAACTTCAGATGCTGCAATGATTGAAAAACTCTTTCTTTGCGGCTACACTCCGCATCCGCCACAGAAAGAAATAATGAAAACAGCGCTTGGATCTACCGAAAGCGTCACCTGGGAATTTTTGAAGCATGCAAAGGATGTAATTGAAAGTTATAAAAATAAAGGTTATAAAATTTGTGCGCTTGAGCTTACCGACAAAAGTGTAAATTATACTGAATTGCAAAAAGATATTTTTCCAATTTGCGTAATTATAGGGAATGAAATTACCGGCGTTTCACAAGAATTGATAGATCTTTGCGATTTCTCTATTGAAATTCCTCAATTTGGTATTAAACAATCATTGAATGTTGCAGTAGCTTATGGGATTTCAATATTTGAGTTAAGAAGAGTCTATAATTTATCACAATAAATTAAATTAATGTAAAGAACTCTTCCCCGTTATCTTTAGTATGAATTGCTAAAAGACTTGCTCTCACTAACTTTACTAAAGTTCTTGAAGCTGTACGTTCTGAAATATTCATTAGCTTACTTAATTTTTTTACGGATATTGTTTCGTTTGATTCCAGGTAAGTAAAAACATTTTTCTCATTTATTCCGATAGAATATTTTTTTAGATTGGTTTCCTTTGTCCCCGAACGCATTATTCTAATCATCTCTTTGCTAGCCTGAATAGATTTATCATTTACACGAATAACCACTATAGCTTTATTAATATCAAAATCAGGTTCGTAATCTTGAAGTCGATGTGGTTTTTTGTCTGACTCAGGGATTTCGGTTACGACAATTTCTTTGCCGCGTATTTCAATATAACTTATTTTATAGCTGATCGGAGGTTCGCAATAATTTTTTGCTGCATCCTCAATTAGTTCTGTTTCGGATTTCTCACTTTCCACGCCTACAATACTTTTATCATCGTCAATGCCGAATAAGATATATCCGCCTTTAGTATTAGCAAACGCTATCATTTCTCTAGCAATTTTTTCCGGAGATGAAAACTTTCTTTTAAACTCACATTGTAAATTTTCACCATCCTCTATGAGATCCTTCAGTTCGGCATACTTCATAAATTATTCTTCGGAAACAGTATAACATTATTAAACCGGCTTAAAATAATTGATGATCTTCTTAATACATAACCTGTATTTTTGTTCGGGGCATGCTCGAGGGGGGAAGGAATTACAGCTGCCAATCTTGCGCATTGATCTAAAGTTAAATTAGCCGGAGTTTTATTAAAGTATTTCTTCGCTGCTTCTTTAATCCCAAATATACCGTTCCCCCATTCAATTTCATTTATATAATCCTGAAGGATTGTTCGTTTTGATATTTCTTTTTCCATTCTAAATGTAATTAACATTTCTTTTGCTTTGCGAATGAAATTCCTCCCGGTATTAAGATAAAGATTTTTTGCAAGCTGCATAGTCAAAGTACTTCCACCCCTAATAATCCTCTTTTTTCTTTTATTTAATTTTAAAGCATCATCCAATTGAGTCCAATCAATACCTTTATGCTGAAAAAAAGCATCATCTTCCATACAAATGATTGATTTTAATAAATTCGGATTTACTTTATCAATGTCGACCCATGATTCCTTTGGATAGAATAATAGACCATGCTCAATAGCTCTTTGCTCCATTAATGAGGTAATACGAACATGCGAATATTCAAGTAATGGGATTTCAAACGAAGGCTGGCTAAAATATATTATAAATAGCAGATAAATAATTAAACTGTAAATTTTCCACTTTTTAATTGCCGGCAAAATTTTATTTAACAGGTAGGCAATTTCATTTTCGGCTAATCGGTCATTCGAAATCATAATATATTCTTGGGCTTTATTAAACTTACAGGATTATTGTTTAATATTTTGTCTTATACCTCTGTTAAAAATTCTTATTAAAGTATCGGGGTTTGCAGCTGAAGAATTTTCCTTGAAAAGCTCCTTAGTATTTGCAGTATTATTTGTTTTTTTCTGCTTATTTGATAATTCATTTTCAGAAATAAGAGTTTTTTGATTAGTCTTATTTATTAACGCCAAGTTTTCATTATCTTCAAATTGCTGTAAACTAACCTTTTTAAATTTAATTGAGTCTCCCTTCGAAGCATAATATTTTATTGAATCTTGATAAGCTAAGTTCATTTTAGCTAATTCCTGATTATATAAACTTAACTTGGGCGACACCTCCATTGCATAAACAGATTTCGGATAATATTTTACAAGACTATCATAGACAGCAGCCGCTGAGTCAAGTAAATTTAGTTTGTTTTCTAAAATCCAGCCAGAAGCATATAATGCCTGAGCAGCGATTTGAGATTCTCGATTAGATTTAAATATTTTATAAAATTTTTCTGCAGATGCATTATATTTTGATGAATCCATGTCCTTTTCTGCCAACTTATATTCAATATGTAAAGGATCTGAATTAAAATCTATTAAGGGTTTATGCAGTTTATCAGCTGCAGCATTAACAATACTCTCATTTTTATAATTATTATAGACAAGATTAAAAAGACTATCGGCTTTTAACGAATCCCCTTCAGTTAAGTAATATAAACCCATCGCATATAAAGTTCTGCCCTCATATGCTGATTTGGGATGATTTTTCAATATATCATCATAATATTGATAAGCGGTATCAGGGAGATTAAATTCTGAGAATAGCAAATTACCTTTTTGAAATTCATATTTAATAATCTCTTGCTGCAATGTATCTGCAGAAACCGTCGGTCGGACTGGCGGCTTTTTCTTGAAGAAAGAGTTTTCTTCTTTTAATTTATTTCCTTGCGCCATGTTAGAGTCTGATTTAACTCCTTGTAAATTTCTATTGTACTGATATTTGTTATAAGATTGATTTGTATCTAAAATATTTCCTGCAGCAGCCTTAATGCTATCTCGATACTTTTGGTCATTATATTTACTCGTATCATATAACTTATTTTGATTATTACCCCTAGTAGTATCTACAAAGTTAGACAACCTCTTTTTTTCATTATTTATGTATTCAAGTTCCGAATAATATGCGATTGAATCTTTAATAAACGCATCAGGATTATTTAGATAGTTTAATTCTTTTTCTTCTTCTGCCAATTTGTCGGAAATATCTCTATAATTTTTAAACAATTCCATTTTATCTCTAGAATCTAATATATCCTCCATAGGTGCAGCTGAGGTTGTTACGCCATTATAATAAACCTCTGCACTATCAAGATTCTTAAAATAGCCTTCATAAAGTTGAGCAATATTATATTTTGCAAGCCCCGAATATACAGTACGCGAATATGCTGTATCGAGCATTCTAAATTGGTCCAACGCATCATCCATTTTTCCTAACTTTACAAGAGTTTTTGCTTTTTGATAATAAAGAGCAGCAAGTGAATCGGCATATTTATCCTGAGAAATCATTTTATTATAAATTACCAAAGACCTCTCACCTTCACCGGAGGATCGTAAAGCTTTTCCAAGTTCTATTTGTGAATTATAAAGTATATTATAAGTCGGCGAGTATTTAGACACCATTTCAAAATTACTGATTGCGCTTTTAGTATCACCCAAAGTCAAATAAAGTAAAGCAGTATTATAAACAATCTCCGCTTTGATTTCACCGTTATTAGCTATTTTCAAAAACTGTTTTAATAATTCAACAGCTCCGGCATAATCGTTTTGAGAAATTCTATATTTAATTTCTTCAACATAGGTATCACTAATTATATTATCACGACCTCTTTTTTTTGCTTCTTCCCGAACTACATTTAAAGTAGCAAGACCATTAGTATATTCCTTTAGCTGCATTTGTGTTTTGCCAAGCCAAAGCTTTGCTTCAAGAACAAGACTGCTATTTGGTTGCTTTGTAATTAATTCATCAAATTCACGATATGCTTTTTGATAATTTTGCTGGTAAAAGAATGATTTGCCCAACATGATTAATGCATTGTCAACATAAATGCTTTTTGAATGAAATTGCAATAATTGGGAGCTTTTCTCAACTACTTTGATTAAGAGTTGATTTATATCCGGAGCGAGATTTTGTTCTTGGACAGAGAACAATCCGCGATGCTGCAAATTAATTTTATCTTCGGCTCGGTGAAATAAATCAGAAGTATCGTAATAAAGGTTAAAATAAGTTGTAAAATCCTCCCATACGCCGCATCCAATTACATAGAACATTGGTAATACAAAGAAAAGCGTCTTAATCAATCGTAATTTATTTTGAAATTGCATAAGGGAAGCTATTAAAGATTAAAAAAAAGTAAAAGGTAAAATATTTTACAGAGCGTCCTTGCCCGATTCTTCCGTTCTAATTCTAATTGCATCATGAACATCATAAATAAATATTTTGCCGTCGCCTACTTGTCCGGTTTTAGCAGTTCTTAAAATTGCATCGATTACAGTATTTGCAGCAGCGTCATCGACTATAACTTCAATTTTAATTTTAGGCACAAATTCGATTCTATATTCACTGCCGCGATAAGTTTCAGTGTGACCTTTTTGTCTTCCATAACCGCGCACTTCCGTAATTGTTAGTCCCTTAACACCTTCTTCAATAAGAGCTTCCTTTACTTCATCTAATTTGAAAGGTCTAATAATCGCTTCAATTTTTTTCATAATTTCCCTCTAACTATTTTCCATGGCAGTTTTTATATTTTTTACCGCTGCCGCAGGGACAGGGGTCATTTCTACCAACTTTTGCATCAGCATGAATAGGCTGCGGTTTTTCAACAGTATCATCATGTGAACTTTCATCTGATGCTGCAGAAATTCCCATACTAGTCGTACTTTGCTTAATTTGTCTTATTCTGCCAATTGGTTGACGGCGCTTTTTGGTTTGTACTTCTTCCGGAGCTTGGGGAAAAAACTTAAAACAAAAAGATACTACTTCGTTTCGGATCTCTTTAAGCAAAGTCTCAAATAATTTAAATGCTTCAATTTTATATTCGACAAGAGGATCTTTTTGTCCATAAGCTCGCAATCCAATTCCCTCTTTTAAGTCATCCATTTCGCGTAGGTGTTCTTTCCATTTTTGATCAATTACACTTAACACCGCATAACGTTCTAACCTAGCCATAAGTTCAACGCCAAGCATTTCTTCTTTCTTTTTGTAAAATGCCCGCGCTTCATTCATTATTTTACTGGATAAACCTTCCAGACCTAATGTTTCAAATTCAGTTGTCTCTAAAGGTACTTCTACTAATGTAGCTCTAAAAATTTCTTCCTTTATGGCATGGTCATTAACATCTTCAAAATTGGCATTGACTACTTCATTGGCGAATTCGGCAAGATAATCAAATATTTCGCCTTTGAGTCTGTCCCCTTCAAGAGCATGCCTTCTTCTCGTATAAATGACTTCACGCTGTTGGTTCATTGTATCGTCATATTCAAGCAATCTTTTTCTAATAGAGAAATTATTTTCTTCTACTTTTTTCTGAGCTCTTTCAACGGATTTAGTTATTAAAGGATGTTGAATTACTTCGCCTTCTTTAATGCCCATTCTTTGCATAACAGAAGCAATTCTTTCACTGCCAAAAAGTCGCATTAAATCATCCTCAAGAGAGAGGAAAAATTTAGTGGTTCCTGGATCGCCTTGTCTTCCTGAGCGACCTCTGAGCTGTCGATCAATTCGACGAGATTCATGTCGTTCTGTACCTAATATAAATAGTCCGCCTCTTTCCACAACACCAGCGCCGAGCTTAATATCAGTACCGCGGCCCGCCATATTAGTTGCTATTGTAACTGCTCCAATTTCACCTGCATGTTGAATAATTTCTGCTTCCCGTTGATGTTGTTTTGCATTCAGGACATTATGAGGCAATCCTTTTCGTTTAAGCATTCTGCTAATAGTTTCTGATACATCAACTGATGTTGTTCCAACCAAAACAGGGCGTCCTTCTTTTCGTAACTCTTCTATTTGCTCGATAACAGCGTTATATTTTTCTCTCTTAGTTTTATAAACCGCGTCATCCTGGTCTTCTCTGACCATATTTTTATTTGTAGGAATAACCACAACTTCAAGTTTATAAATTTCATAGAATTCAGATTCTTCAGTTTCGGCTGTACCTGTCATTCCGGCTAATTTTGAGTACATTCTAAAGTAATTTTGAAGTGTAATAGTAGCTAAAGTCTGAGTATCGCGCTCGACTTTAACGTTTTCCTTAGCTTCAATCGCCTGGTGCAATCCGTCAGAATATCTTCTCCCGGGAAGAACACGACCGGTAAATTCATCGACGATAGCAATTTTTCCATCTTCAGTTATTACATATTCATCATCCTTTTCGAAAAGAGTGTATGCTTTAACAAGCTGGTGAATAGTATGAATTCTATCGCTTGCTTCGGAATAGTGATTATATAAGGCATCCTTTTTTTTAATTTTCTCTTCATCCGAGATATTTTCTTCATGTTCAATCTTACTAATTTCAGTACCAAGATCCGGTATTATGAAAAAATCTTTCTCCATTCCGCTGCCTTTAGCAAGTTCTTCTCTTCCTTTATCGGTAACATCAATAGTGTTGTTTTTTTCATCAATAGCAAAATATAGTTCATCGTCAATAACATACATATTTTTAGCTTTTTCACGAAGAAATTCCATCTCTGTTGATTGAAGTAATTTCTTATATACAGGTTCACTTAAAAGCTTTGCAAGTTTTTTATTTTTAGGGAGGCCGCGTGAAGCTCTTAGTAAAAGAATACCGGCTTGGTATTCATTATCTTTACCCCCGGCATTTAATAAATCTTCAGCTTCCTGGGTTATTTTTGCTATTAATGCTGATTGAAGCCGGTATAATTTCTCAACTCGTGGTTTCATTTCATCAAATTTTTGATCATCAACCTCAACAGGACCGGAAATTATTAATGGAGTTCGTGCTTCATCTATTAAAACAGAATCTACTTCATCAACTATTGCATAATTATGTTTTCTTTGAACACGAAATTCTTCTTCAGTGGTCATATTGTCTCGGAGGTAGTCAAAACCGAACTCATTATTCGTGCCGTATGTTATATCGCAATCATAATGTTTTTTTCGAACATTAGGGTCCATAGTATTTAGAATGACCCCTACAGTTAAACCATGGAATTTATAAATTTCACCCATCCATTCACTATCGCGTAAGGCTAAGTAGTCATTTACAGTAACAAGATGGACTCCGCGTCCGGTCAAGGCATTAAGATATATCGGTAGAGTAGCAACTAAGGTTTTGCCTTCGCCGGTAGCCATTTCAGCTATTTTCCCTTGATGAAGTACTACTCCGCCCATCAATTGGACATCATAAGGTACCATATCCCATGTTATTTTTGTTCCAGCGACTGTCCAGGTTTTACCAACTAATCTTTCGCAGGTTGCCTTTATCACTGCAAAAGCTTCGGGTAAAATTTCATCTAAAATTTCTTCATATTTATCGTTCAACTCATCTTCAAGAATTTCAATTTCTTCATATACCTTATGCCGGTCAAATTCTTCATTTGATTGAAGCTGAAGTTTAAGTTCATCTATTTTACCTCTAATTTCAGAGGTGAATTCTTGAATTCTATTTTTGAATTCCTGCGTTTTACCTTTGAGTTCATCATCAGTTAAGTTTTTTATACTTTCATATTCTTCTTTTATTTCGTCAACAATCGGCCATAGAATTTTTTGATCCTTGGAATGCTTATCGCCGAAAATTTTCTTAATCAGATTTAACATTTATGCCTTTTCTTGATTTGATAATAGTTTCAAAATTAAATATTGATGTTCTGAAATGCAATTTAGAAAACTTGGTTTCAATATATAATATCTTATGATTTACCATATTTAGATTAATTTATTAAAGTGATCTAAGAATAGTTTCAAGTTGTTCTTCGCTTTCAACTATTACTGATCTAGCTTTACTTCCATCACTCGGTCCTACAATACCAGCTTCCTCAAGCTGATCAATAATTCTTGCTGCTCTAGAATAACCTAATTTCAGTCTTCTCTGCAAAAGTGAGGTTGAACCTTGCTGATGACGCACTACTACTCTTGCCGCATCTTCAAACATAGGGTCTAAATCAGACAAGGAACCGCCGGTTGATCCTTTTTTCTTATCATATAGCGACGGAAGGAAATATGGTTTTGAATATCCATGCTGTGAAAATATGTAATCAGTAATCTTTTCTACTTCATCTGTTGAGATAAATGCATTCTGAATACGTATCGGTTTGGGAGAACCGGACGGCAGGAAGAGCATATCTCCTTTGCCTAGAAGTTGTTCAGCGCCGTTCATGTCAAGAATTGTACGTGAATCTATTTTTGTAGCTACTTGATAAGCTACTCTTGCGCTAAAGTTTGCTTTTATAACGCCTGTTATGACATTTACCGAAGGACGTTGTGTAGCAAGTACAAGATGAATTCCTACAGCACGAGCCAATTGCGCAAGCCGGGCTATCGGTTCCTCTACTTCCTTGCCTGCAGTAATCATTAAATCGGCAAGTTCATCAATTATAACAACTAAATATGGAATTGGATGATGTTTAATTTCGTCAGTATCTTTGGGACATTTTTTGGGATCACTAACCTTTATATTATAGTCAACAATATTTCTTACACCCGCTTTAGCAAGTTTATCATAGCGTTTCTCCATTTCATATTCTACTGATTTCAAAAGAAGAACAGCATTTTGCGGATTAGTTATAATTTCTTCATCAAGGTCAGGGGAAACAGCCAGGTAGTGGCGACGTAGCTTATTATAAAAAGATAGTTCTATCTTTTTAGGATCAATCATTATCAATTTTACTTCTGAAGGTTTCTTTGAATAAAGAAGGCTTGCAATAATCATGTTAATACCGACACTTTTCCCGGAACCGGTAGATCCGGCAATTAGAAGGTGCGGCATTTTAGATAAATCAGCAATATAAACATCACCGTTAATTGTTTTACCGTATGCCATTGGCAGTTCGGCTTTAGATTCTGAAATATGGCTAAGAACAGAACGTGCGTTTACTAATGATGCTTCAGCATTTGGAATTTCAACTCCTATTGCACTTTTCCCCGGAATTGGAGCTATAATCCTTATTCCGCGAGCTGCTAAAGCTAATGCAATGTCATGTTCCAGTCCAACAATTTTACTAATTTTCACACCAGGAGAAGGTACAATTTCATATAGTGTTACAACAGGACCAGGGGTGACATCTATTTTTTCAATTTCAATGTCAAATAATTTTAATTTTTCTTTTAATAATTCGGCATTTCGCTTTAATTCTTCTTCAGCAACCTTAAAGTCTTCATGAGGAATCGGCTCAAGCAATTCTAAACTTGGAGGAGTATAGTTTATTTTTTCTTCCCAATTATTTGGAAGGTTTGATTCGGCATCTTTATCTAATTCTTTACCAAATTCTTCATCTGTCTTTTTAATATCGACTAATTTATCCTCTTCTTCTTTTACCTTATTTCTTTCTTGTTTAAGAGGTTTGTCATTTTTACGAATGATTTTAATTTCTGTTTCTATCTTTTCTTCTGCGGCATCCGTTTCAGTATCTTTTGCAAAAATTGTTTTCTTTTTCTTTTCTTCACGAAGTTCTTTTATTTTGACTAAATTTTTATCTTCATCATTAACTTTTTCTTCTTCAATTTCAGGATTACGGGAAGTCATTAAAATGTTTTTTAAAAAATTAAATATTTTCTCGACCTTAATATCAAAAGCAACTACAAGCAACACAACGGAAATTGCAATCAGCAAGAATATGGTACCTATTCCGCCTACGATCCTGCTAAAAGTGAGTCCGAGGTAAAATCCAACTGAACCTGAAAGCTCATAGAACCCAGAAAATATATTATAATGGGCAATAAACAATCCAAAAAATGTCGACAAGAGTAATGCCGAAAGTATTAAAAAATTTGAGATATTAATCAGTTTTCGAAAATTAAATTTTACAAATAAAGATATTCCCCACATTAAGACAATTACCGGAAAAACAAACGAAAATATTCCTATTGTGGAATTAATAAAAAATTCAGAAGTGTATGCGCCAAAAATTCCCAGCCAGTTTCGAATATTGTCTGCTTTGTGATTAAATTCTGGATTTGATCCGAAAGGTTTAAGAAGGTCTGATAGTTGATAACTAAGGTTTGCTTTATCGTATCGTGAATATGATAGTATGCTCAATATAATAAATACTGCAAGAAGGATCATTGCTGTTCCAATAATCTTCTTCGATTTTCCGGCGGAATTTAATGATGACTTATCATCTTTCGGGTTTTTGTCGGTCTTAGTTTTTGCTTTTTTCTTAATTGCCATTTTAACTTGAAATATCTTCTTTAATATCCGATATAGAAAGACCTCTTTCCTGGTATAATTTAATAACATTCCCGCTAAAATAAGGAACAGATGAAGAGCTATTCAATTTACTACAATATTTAATATCCTCAGAAAAACCATTCTCAATAAGCATTTTCCCATGTTCGGTTTCTGAAAGCATTTTATGGATATTCTTTCCAAAAGATTTATTAAGCGATAAGGCAGCTTTTGCCGAATCTGACAGGTATAATTCACTGTTAATCTTTTCTAACTCTAAAATTAATTTTCCGGCACAAATAGTATCTTCCAGCGAAAAGTTATTCTGATTTCCGGCGCATTGGATTTCGACATCTTTATCTTGCATTGCTAATTGTTTTGCTAATGCAGAAATATTATTGAAAGAACAAATAAATAAAGCAGAAGAAAATTTAGCTTTAACAATTGCTTTTGTACCATTAGTAGTATATAAAATAATTGATTTACCTGCAACTATTTCCTGTGAATATTCGAGAGGTGAGTTACCGAGAGCAAAACCTTCTATTTTTTTAGTATTACGTTCACCGCCAAGAAGAGTCTGACCTCCAAACATACCTCCGGAGACTTTTACGGCAAATTCAACATTAGCAACAGGTACAATTTCTTTAGCGCCATTTTGGAGAGCTGCTACTATTGTAGTTGATGCTCGCAAAACATCTATTACTACAGAAGTTTTTCCCGTAAAATAAAGTTCATCTGCAATTAAGGGTGTAAATAGTACATTTATCTTCATGTTATTAAATATTATTTTTTTATAAACGGGAGTTTGACAATATCTGCTTTGAATTCCTTGCCTCTAATTAAAAAATTAATAGGGGATTTAGTTTCAAAGTAACTTGCGTCCAAATAAGCAAGCG
>JAJYOQ010000507.1 GCA_021796135.1 Bacteroidota bacterium | reverse complement strand
ATATTTCACTTAATGTGAAGAAGAAATTTATTATTGTTTTATGATTTAGGTGGTCAATTTTCGCCGGAAATACTGGTCAATTTTGAACGGAAAAAACATTAGTTTAATTCAACATAGGGAAGGCAAATCCTTCCCTATATTTTACAATTTATTTGAGTATAAAAATTATGTCTTTGAATGAAACAAAAATTGATTTACTGAAAGATTTAGGAATTGATGAGAATACTGTATTTCCAATCTTAGATAAGATGGCTGAAGGTGAAACAAAATTTCTTCGTGATTTACGAATAAATCTTAAAAACATACTTAATTCAGAGTATCTAAATATCAAAGAGGCATATTTAATTGCTGCTTCGATTTCAGTAAATGATAAAAATAGCCATTTGATTTCCGCATTTACAAGACTTGCAAAATTAAACGGTGCAAGTGACCCTGAAATTGCAGAGTCTTATGCATGTGCTTCAACCTTAGCCACAAACAATGTATTTTATCGTTTTAAGCACTTTATAAAATCTAGTAATGAGAATTATCAGGCAATGCCTGCCGGGATAAAAATGAATATTATGATGAACCCTATCTTAGGCAAAGAATTATTTGAGTTAATAAGCTTAGCGGTTTCTGCAGTTAACGGATGTGAATCTTGTGTAAACTCACATGAAGAATCAGTCAGAAAACTTGGTTCTAATGAGGAAAGGATATTTAATACGATTAGACTTGCATCGATAGTTAGAGGGTTATCAGTAGCCTTAAATTAGACTAGTTTATTGTTTAGATTGTAATGCTTCTATAAGATTCAAAATCATATCAGTTTCTTCTTTAGGTAATTCGGGACCGGTCATATCAAGTGCAATTCTCAACCATCTAATATTTAAATTTTTTGAAGCTACTGTTAACTCTTCCTCAGCTTTTTGGGGATATTTCTCAAGGATTCTTGCAAATGCGGCTGCTGATTTCAGACATGTAATGCTTGGTATTAGACTGTTGTTGCATATGCGTATAAGATTATTCGTTTGATCGATATTTCCTTCACATAATGTTACAGCTTTTAATCCTGCTGTTTTTTGAATTCCAATCTTATTGAATGCTTTAAGATTTTTATCGCCGGCAACTTTCATTAGGATATCAACACTTGAATCGACCTCAAACCTGCTTTTTAGCCCTTTATCATAAGCATTATCAATTGCTTTAAGAATTGCAGCATCGATATTTTCCTTCGCTTTATTAATAACTTCAAAACCATTTCGAAAATCTTTAGAAAGCTTAATTACGGTTTCATAATCTCCATTTTTCAATGCTGCTTCAAGTTGCAAAGACGGACTTTCTCTTGAAGCCAGCTTTCTGTCCTCATCCTGGTTATATCGCTGGGAGGCTGTTAAGTCATTGACTATAACTTTTGAACTTTTTCTTTTTTCTTGATCCGGCTGCAATATTTTGATTCCGTTAGAAAGCAAGTTTTCTACAACTAGGTCTACGTTATCACCGTCAACATTAAAGCTTACTAAGTTATCATCTCCCAATGTGCCATATCTAAATGAGTTAATTTCCATAGTTTTCGTAGATTCTTTTAAAGCTTTTAAAAGATTCTTTATTAAGACTAATTCCTCATCTTTAATCTTTAATACAATTTTTTGGTTCACACAATTACCTTAAAAAGTTTCTAAAATATTAAATAATAAGATTAATACTACGAAATAAAATATTATCGATTAAATTATATATAAATTTAAAAATGTCTCAATTTGATATTCAATTGATTCATTATTATTAAAAAATAGAATTTAGCCCATTAAAGCAAATAGGAATCAAATATCTAATAAGCAATTAGTTAAAATAACTTATTTTTCCCTTTTTGATTCTATTTTAAGAGATTATAACTATTTGGTATTATCCGTGATTCTAATATAAACTTTTTTTTATTTTTTCAAAACATAAAATATTTTGGAAATACGACTTAGAATATTACATAGCTGAGAATTTATATTTGGTAATTTGATAATATTCCTCCCCGGGATTTAATATAACGGAGGGCCATTTTGGCTCATTAGGTGAATTAGGGTAGTGCTGCGTCTCCAACGCAAAGCCAGTGCGGGACTGATATGCTGCATGGTTCTTTCCAATTTGTTTTCCATCAAGAAAGTTACCTGAATAAAATTGTAAACCGGGTTGATCTGAAAAAACTTGCAAATATCTGCCGGTTGCTGGTTCATAGACATTTGCTACTTCGCGAATATTACCGTTATAATTGTCTAGAACCCAATTAAAGTCATAACCATTAGCAATTTTAAGCTGTTCAAAATCATCATCTATTCTCTCCCCGATTTGGGTTGGTTTTCGAAAATCTAGCGGTGTCTTATCAACTTGGGTGATTTCACCAGTAGGAATAAATTCCTTATTAATTGGTATATAATAACTGCTTTTGATATTTAATACATGATTAAGAATTGTATTAGTAAAAACTCCGGATAAGTTGAAATACGAATGATTTGAAGGATTAAGAATCGTCGGTTTATCTGTTTTTCCATTAAATTCAATTTCCAACTCATTATCATCCGTCAAAGTATAAACAACTGTTAAAATTACGTGACCGGGATATCCCTGATCTCCGTCAGAGCTATCGCAAGTTAATTTAACAGATGGACCAAGTTTTGTCAAAAATGCTTCGGATTTCCATAAAACTTTGTTAAAACCAACTTTTCCTCCATGCAATTGATTTTCACCCTCATTAGCAGATAACTTATATTTCTTTCCATTTAGTGTAAATTCAGCTTTTGATATTCTATTTGCATTTCTGCCCACAATTGCTCCGAGATAAGCAGAATCATTAATATATCCTTTAAGACTATCATAACCGAGAACTATATCGGAATAATTGTTATTTCTGTCAGGAGCTGTCAATGAAACTACGGCAGCGCCGAAATTAATTATCTTTACTTCCGCCCCAAGCTTGTTTTTAAGAGTGTACATTAACACTTCATCACCATTTTCAAGCTTACCGAATAAGGAATTCCTAATCATTTGTTAATCCTTTTCCATTTTGTTTTAGAAAGACAAAATTATAACTATTCTTGGATTTACATATAGAAAAATAAAAAAGCCCTGTAATTGTGTAAGTTACAAGGCTTTATCTTAGAGCTGGCGATCGGATTTGAACCAATGACCGGCTGATTACAAATCAGCTGCTCTACCAGCTGAGCTACGCCAGCAATATTTTAGCAAACAAAATTAATTTATTTTTGTTAATATTACAAGTAATCTGATAAAACAATTTATTTTAAATTGAATAATTTAATTTTCAGATAAAATAATAATATTAATAAAATATTGAAATTTTTGAAAAGAAATTAATATTTATGTATGCTTTTGTATAATCTGAATGGGGAAACCCCATGGGTCTCTAATTGTTAAGACTTGATCTCCGCTTTTTGTTAGACTAATATCATGCACTAATTGAGCTCCGTTTCCCAATAAGTCCTTTTTAATTTCTTCTATATCTTTTACTTCAA
>JAJYOQ010000506.1 GCA_021796135.1 Bacteroidota bacterium | reverse complement strand
TTCTTTATGAAGAACAGGGAATGGGCGAACGTTGACTTTTTTTGTCGTTAATTTTTTATCACCGTTAATTTCATTAAGTACAATTTTATAAGGAAGGGAGTCCTGGTAAACTATAAGGAAAGCATTGTATATACTAATAATCTCAATACAGCCTTTTGGATAGTAAATATTTAATGGAGATTTTTTATTCATAACACGCAAATAGGTCAACAAAGACCACACGCCTCCCACATGGTCGTGATGTCCATGTGTTATAAATAAGTCAGAAATAGCTAATATTTTTTCTATTCCTATTTCATTATTCAGGTCACGAAGAATACCGTCACCCGGATCAACTACAAAAAAATGTTTCCCAGTAGAGATTAAAATCCCAGTTGCTACATTCGGAATTGAACAAAATATTTTTATAGAAAAACCATTTTTCCCCCATTCAATCGGGTATTTCCTAATAGTCATAATAAATTCTCAATTAAACCGATTTATTTACTATTTTTATTGTATTTGCAAGTTTTAGGATTTTTGCATCTCGCAAAAATATTAAACGAAAAGCTTTCCGCATCAAATCCTAACTCTTTAGAAATATCATCTTGGAGTTTCTTAATATTCACATTAGAAAATTCTACTATTCGTCCGCAATCCATACAAATTAAGTGGTCATGTTTATGTTTCTTAAAATTACTTTCGTACCTTGTTATGTTATCGCCAAAATTCCTTTTTACTAAAACATCACATTGAGCTAGTAGTTCAAGAGTATTGTACACAGTCGCTCTAGATACTCTTGATTTATTCCTTTTCATAACGATAAATAAATCATCAGCACCGAAATGACCGATATAATTTAACGCAGAATCAAGAACTTCAAATCTCTCAGGCGTAATTCTATTTTTCCCATTCTTAAGAAAAGTCCTAAAAATATCTCTAGCTTGATCGTTTTTCAATTTAATCCTAAGTTAATATTAATGAATTTAAACCCGAATTCTTCAAAATATTGGAATAACCATCTACTGAATGCCTATCAATTTTAATCCATTAACGGCTAAAAATGTAAATATATATGCAGAAGACGTAAAAACAAATAGCTGAATAAGAGGAATTTTCCAACCTCCGGTTTCTTTCTTTGATACAGCGATAGTCGAAAGACATTGAAGGGCAAAAATGAAAAAGACTATTAACCCGACGATAGTTGAAGTAGTAAATAATTTTTGTCCGGTACCTTCAATTGTAGCTTTTCTCATAGCATCAATTATTGAATTTTGAAGAGGCTGACCTCTTTCCGTAACTTTAAAAATTAATGCTAAGGAACTTACAAAAACTTCTCTTGCTGTAAATGCAGAAATTAAAGAAACGCCAACCCGCCAATCTAATCCTAATGGTCTCATCACCGGTTCTATCAATTTACCTAAATCGGAAGCATAAGATGATGTCAACCTTTCAGATTTTTGAATTTGGATTATTTTATCTTGTGATAGACCAGTTCCATTGACCTTTGGTGCTGTATTTGGAAAATATGTCAAAAACCAAAGTATCATAGAAAAACCTAAAATTATAGGTCCTGCTTTCTTAAAATATAACTTTGAACTATGATAAGCGTTATTCAATACAACGCTAAATTTAGGCTTTCTGTATGAAGGCAGTTCCAAAATAAAAGAAGACTTATCATTATCCGAAAATAGCTTACTCCGGAATTTATTTAATAATGCTGCTACGACTACCGCAGTAGTTGTACTGAATAAATATATAAAAGTTAGAAAGATACCTGCTAACCAAGCTTTACCGGCAGGGAATAAGAATGCGATAAGCAAAGCATAAACTGGCAGTCTTGCACTGCAGCTCATTAAAGGTATAATAAAAATTGTCAATAAACGTTCTTTCCTATTTGGAATTGTGCGGGCTGCAAGCATTGCAGGAATTGCACAAGCAAAACCAGAAAGCATTGGTACAAATGATCTTCCGTTTAGCCCTATTTTTGAAAGCGGCTTGTCTATTAACATTGCGCCGCGAGCCAGATATCCGGTATCTTCAAGAATTCCTAGGATCAAAAAAAGGATTAATATCTGTGGTACAAAAATAAGGACAGACCCGACGCCCGTTATTATTCCATTTGACACAAAATCACCATACCAAGTATTGCCGAGAATAGAAAAAGCATGTGAAGCAAGAAATCCAAACGCATCATCGATAATGGTCATAATTGGTGACGCAAGCCAAAATATAGAGGTAAATATCGTTGACATTATTATAAAAAAAACAGCCAACCCCCAATATTTATGTAAAATGATCTTGTCTATCTTTAATGTCATAGGGTCGAGTTGTTTTGCGTTATTTATATTTAATAAATTACTTAGTGACTTCAAAGTATCATTAGCTTTTGTAAGCTCTATGTTGTTGGATGTGTTATATGGTATGAGAACTTTGCGTTCAATATCCTCTATTCTTTTAAATAGTTCTATCAATGTAGAGCTTTGATTGTTATTACTAGATAAGATTGGTTTTATATCACCATTTAATTTCGGTTTTGCAATTTCAAACTTTACAGCTTCTAGCAGGTCATCAACTCCTTTCCCAATCCTGCCATCCACTTTTATAACTTTGCATCCAGTATAAAGCTCCAAATCAGGAATTGAAATATCAAGTTCTTTCTTATTGAGCATGTCAAGCATAGTTAAAGCAATTATTACGTTAAACTTTGCTTCAATCATTTGATTTACTAACAATAAATGCCTTGAAAGCTGGCTAGCATCTACTGTGATAATAACAATATCCGGTGATCCGAATTTAGGATGATTATAAATAGCATCTATTGAAACCTTTTCATCTAAAGATTCAGGGAATAAGCTAATAATTCCCGGAGAGTCTAATAAATTTGCTTCGAAATTAAATTTTTTTAATATTTTTGCAATCGAATATTCAACCGTTGCTCCGGGGTAATTGACAGTTTTAAAATTTTTACCACTTATATAATTAAAAAGAGTAGTTTTGCCTGAATTTGGCGGGCCGATTAATGTAATAAAAGGAATTTTATTAGAAATCCCAATATTCATAGTATCTTTATACACTCTGCCTCACTTTTCCTTATTGCTATTAAAGTGCCTCTAATTGAATACGCTATAGGATCACTAAAAACTGATCTTGATATTAATTGAATTTCTTGCCCGGGAGTAAACCCAACTTCCAAAATTCTTCTTGCCGAAGGGTGACTTTCGTCTATAAAATCAATCATCCCTTTTTCTCCATATTTTAATTCAGCAGCTGATCTCATTAAAATTCTCTATATTATTAAGATTTAGTCTACATAAAAATAATGATTCTGAATTTAATAATCAATTCTAAAAAATATTTTCCCTTTCGAAATATTTATTATTAATCTCAAAATTGACCAATAGCTAATATTTTTCAAGCTTAATTATTTAAATCAGCGGTGCTAATTGATTATATGGAAATTATTTCATTTATTGATATAAACAATAAAATATTTTGAGAGCCTTTAGTGAAATCGCCTGAAA
>JAJYOQ010000505.1 GCA_021796135.1 Bacteroidota bacterium | reverse complement strand
TTTGATAAAGAAGAGGAGCTTTATTCTTAGGCACTGTTCAGCATAGTAAAGAACAGGAAGTATATTTTGTCGGCTATACGCCGGATTGAAATTTCGTACAACATCAGAAATTATTTTTTTATTTGCACTCCTTTTTACCACTTCTGCTCTTAAAAACCTTACGAAATAGCGTAGGTTTCGGGCCCTTTTTTTATTTATATGTCCTTTTTTTCTTATAGGGTTACTATTTATATCCTTTTTCTAAAAATATCCCCTCTAAACTGATTTTCGGAAGTTTCGAAAAGCATTCAACTCTAATTAATTACTCAAGTTGACCGCCGCTGAAAATAAGCCGTTAAAACGACTGATTTATAGTGTTTGAATAAAGCAGCCCACGACTTCAAGTCGTGGGTAGCTTGATGTAAAACCATATTTATTAACCGTTTCAACGGTTTCTAATTCATAAATAAATACTAGCGGTCAACTTGAGTTAATTACAAACCTATTTTCCGGACAAGACACTTGTCACTTCCCACTCGTCACTCGTTTATTCCGCTTTTATTCTGGAAATTTTTACCAACTTATCCTTTGTGGAAAATATTACAAATAAATTTGTTTATAATGGAAAATTATTACAATTTACACACAGATTTATAATTACTCTGGAAAATATTTACAATGAGCGAATTAATATTTGCATCTGCTAACCGCCAAGAAGCATACAAAATCTCCAAAATGCTTCAAGAGAAACAAATAAGGAAAATAGCAAATTCACGCAACGCCTTTTACGAGTCAGATGAAGGAAAGCATTTAATCATTTAACTTTCTCCCTTTGTTCCTGCTGCTTCACTTAAGCCCTCGAAACTTTCTTTTTCAAACTTATATCTTTTCTTCATTAAAGAATTTCAATTTCCAAAATGTCTTCACCGCAGAGCGGTGAAATATTCCTAGCAAGTATTCAACCACCTAAACCGTAAAAGCTCCTTAAGGCGCCTAGACATACCAGGATACTAACTTGAAGAAGGAGTTTCATTGAATTTCTTGAGCAATGAGAAAATGATACCCTAGTGGCTTAACTTGGTGTACAATTTTTTTTGGGGGAGAAGATTAGTCTGGTCCATCTCTGTCCTTGATCTTTTCGAGCCTACCTGTCCGGTAGGCAGGGCTACCTTCGTGTTCATTTGCATTACAACCTGATCTATTGCGTCGCACCCTTTCTGGTATTTTATCAGGTCGCTTACAGTATAACCGTTTCCAACTATAATCCGACTTCTCACTACATGGCTTTAGAGTTTTACCATGATTGGGACTTGGCAGGCTCGCAAATTCCTGACTCACCCAACTTGGCGCTCATTTCAGTAAAATCAATTTTTTAGTCTTTTCAAATCTCCCGGCTTGCATTTTATAAAAATAAATTCCGCTTGCAAGATTACTTGCATTAAAAGTAATAGAATAATCCCCCGCCGGTTTTTCTTCGTTAACCAAAGCTGCAACCTCTCGACCAATTACATCATAGACTTTTATTGTAACAAAACTTGATTTGGGAATTGAATAGTTAAGTATTGTCGTTGGGTTGAAAGGGTTAGGATAATTCTGATAAAGTGCGTAAGTCTTTGGAAGATCGGCAGTCACCGGGACAGAGTTCACACTGCTTGAACTTCCTGTGTAACGCATTAACGCAAATCCGTAAAGGTTATAAAAGTTATTATATTCACAAGCTCCGGCTGCAACTATCTTGCCGTCAGTCTGGATTGCTACTGAATTGGCTTCATCAGAGAAAATAAAAGGCGTAGTTGCTATCCCGTTTATGCCAAAAGTGTTATCTAAACTTCCATTCGTATTATATCGGGCTAAGGCAAAATCGTCGCGGCTTCCATCACCTGAATAGCCTGCAACCACAATCTTACCGTCACTCTGGATCGTCACTGAGTTAGCCTCCGACGACTGCTCAATAGCAGTAGTAACTATTCCATTTGCGCCGAATGTATTGTCTAAACTACCGTTCGTGTCGTAACGGGCAAGTGCAAAAGCATACAGATAATAACCTATTTCACTAAAGCCGGCCGTTACAATTTTACCATCGCTCTGTATTGCTAAAGAGTTAATAACATCACTCTCAGTTCCTACAGCAGTCAATACAATTCCATTTGTATTAAATGAATTATCCAGGCTGCCGTTGCTAGTATACCGTATTAAAGCATTATTGCTGCCTGAATATCCGCCAATAACTATTTTTCCGTCATTCTGAATTATAACTGACTTAGCTTCATTGTCCTGCTGCAATGTGCCGGATATTTCTAAAGCAGTTGTTACTATCCCATTTGTTCCAAACGTATTGTCTAAGCTTCCGTCTGTATTATAACGAGCTAAAGCAAAAACGTATACATTTTGATTATTAATCCCTTCGTATGAAGTTCCGGCTGCAACAATTTTACCGTCTTGTTGAATAGCAATTGAAAATATTTTATCATCAGATTTGTCTACAGCAGTGGTTACAATACCGTTTGTACCAAAAGTATTATCCCGGCTTCCATCTTTGTTATAACGCACTAAAGCGAACACATGCAAATAATTTTCGGTAGCATAGCCAGCAGCAATTATTTTACCGTCAGGCTGGATCAAAGCAGAATAAGCTTTGTTATCTGAAAACCCAATTGCGGTAGTATCAACCCCGTTAATTCCGAATGTGCTGTCTATAATCCCATTTTGATTATAACGAATCAATGCAAAAAAAGTTTGTGATCCATCGCTCGCAAACCCGACAGCAATAATTTTTCCGTCACTTTGGATTAATGTTGAATGTGCTTCATCAGACCATCCAATATCAGCAGTCGATCCGATGCTGTTAATTACTTTCCCGGAGTCTGCAAAGCTCATATCAAGCTGCCCGTCTTGCGCATTAACTTTGCGTGCAATTAAAAGAGCAATTAATATAATGATTGCATAAATTAATTTACGTTTCATCTTAAGACCTTATAAAATTTTCAAATTCATTATCGAAATATTCTTTTATTTCAAATAGAGCATCTTCTTAACTGCTTTATAGCTTCCAGCTTCAAATGAATAAAGGTAAATGCCGGATGCCAAAGCCTCATCGTTGTTATTCCTCCCGTTCCATTGAACCTTGTATGTTCCTGCTGCCTGATAAGCATCTACCAGCGAGGCTACCTCCCTGCCGAGTATATCACAAACTTTTAATTTAACGTTTTCTCCCTTCGGCAAATCATATTCTATAGTGGTAGATGGATTAAACGGATTTGGATAATTCTGAGATAATTCAAAATTCTTCGGTACTTCCGTACTTATATCAACTATGCCCGTAACCGTACTTATCTCGGCTCTTATGTATAGAGTAATATGCCATGGCGGATTAAGGCTGTCTAATTGAGTCCAGTTGTAAATGTTTCCATCATTATACCATCCTCTTCCATTTGACGAAGTGCTGTCATATCCGATTAAAGGCTCGTGTGTACCGTCGTACACAGCTCCTACAAAGAATTCTTTGTCATCATAACCAGGTGGGTTA
>JAJYOQ010000001.1 GCA_021796135.1 Bacteroidota bacterium | reverse complement strand
CATCTAAGGCACATATTATCAGGCATCTTGAAAAGGGAGACTTGATACAGGAGACAGTATGAAAATATTAAAATTGATATTCAAAAATACATTACGGCATAAGCTTAGAACATTTCTGACAATATTGGGAATATCGGTAGCTGTCATTGCATTTGGTACGTTACGCACAGTGGTTACGGCATGGTATTCAGGAGTTAACGCATCATCGGCAAACAGACTGATAGTCCGGCAGTCCGTATCATTTATATTCCCTTTACCGTTATCATACCGGGAAAAAATAACACAAATTCCCGGAGTAAAAGAAGTCACTTATGCGAATTGGTTCGGCGGGACTTACATAGATAAAACTAATTTCTTTGCGCGGCTGGCAATAGACGCAGATACATACTTTGATGTTTACAATGAATTTATTCTTCCGAAAGATCAATTAGATACATTCAAGAAAGAGAGAAATACTTGTGTAATAGGAGATGAAGTTGCGAAGAAATATCATCTGAAAGTCGGAGATATAATGACATTAAGCGGAGATATATATCCCGGGAATTGGGATTTTATAGTTGCGGGAATTTATAAGCCGAAATTAAAATCGACAGATGCGATGCAGATGTTGTTTCACTGGTCGTATTTAAATGAAAGAATGATACAAGAGATGCCTGCGAGAGCGAATGAAATAGGATGGTATGTAGTTTTAATAAATGATCCGGCGCAATCAGCAAGCATATCTAATCAGATTGATAACTTATTTAAAAATTCACCTAACGAAACAAAGACAGAAACAGAAGCGGCATTCCAGCAGGGATTTCTGCAATCATCGAGCGCCATAATCACATCCATGAATTTTATCTCTTTTGTTATTATAGGTATAATCATGCTTGTACTAGGGAATACAATGATAATGGCAGCCAGAGAGAGGACTCGTGAATATGCAGTACTCAAAACACTAGGTTTCAGCGGCAGGCATTTATCTATAATAATATTAGGAGAATCGCTGTTAGTATCCATAGTAGGAGGAGTATTAGGATTATTACTGACATTCCCCGTAGTAAATGGTTTTGGGGTATTTATTCCTAAAGGAATGTTCCCGATTTTTGAAATTGAACCGGTAACGATAATATTTGCCTGCAGTGCATCCCTAATAATAGGCGTTGTTGCCGCTATTTTCCCGATTCATAAAGTATTAACCTTAAAAATAGTAGACGGAATAAGATTCGTAGGATAATTTTTTATACCGGAAATGAAGAATTCAAAAATTTGATAATTTTTATATGAAGGTTTTAGTAAATGAAGATTCCATTTAAATATATTTTTCGAAACTTTAAGACAAGAAAGCTAACGACATCAATAACAATATCGGGAATAGCGCTTGTTGCATTTGTTTTTACGGCAGTGTTAATGATGGCATACGGAATAAGGAAAACATTAGTCGCTACCGGTTCAAATGATAATGTTATAATACTAAGAAAAGCTGCCACCACTGAGATTTCCAGTATTATTGGACCTGACATACAAGATGTAATCAGGACATTACCGCATATTAAAAAAGCGAGCGACGGCAGCCAGATAATATCGAACGAACCGGTAGTAATAATCAATCTCACAAAAGACGGAGGCGGAGTAGGAAATATAACAGTACGAGGAGTTTCACCGGAAATAAGTCAGCTTCGACCGCAGGTAAAAATTATTGAAGGCAGAATGTTTCAGTGGGGATTGCGTGAATTGATAGTCGGAAGTGCGATAGAAAAAAATTATCCCGGAGCAAAGCTTGGAAGTTATATAAAGTTTGCGGGAGATTCCTGGAAGATAGTAGGTGTTTTCACATCAGACGGAAGCGGATTTGATTCGGAATTATGGGGAGATGCTCTACAGCTTTCGAGTGCATTTAATCGCGGAAGTACTGTTTCGACAGTCACATTGAAGTTAGACAACCCGAATAATTTTGATGATTTTAAAAGTGCATTCAACAAAGATTTACGATTAAATCAATACGAGCCGAAGATTGAAAAAGATTATTTTGCGGCTCAATCAGAAATGATGGTAACTTTTATAAGTGTACTGGGAATTTTTATAACGATAATATTTAGTTTCGGGGCAACAATCGGGGCAACGATTACGATGTATTCAGCCGTTGCAAACAGGACTGTTGAAATAGGCACATTGAGGTCATTAGGATTCAACAGGAGGAGTATTCTTGCGGCATTTTTAATTGAATCCTTATCTATATCATTTATCGGCGGAGTAATCGGTGTAGCGATCGCATCATTTTTGCAATTCTTTTCGATATCGACAATGAACTTTGCTTCATTTTCAGAACTAGCTTTTTCCTTTGCTTTATCGCCGGCAATAATTGTTATTTCTATATTGTTTGCATTAGCCATGGGATTTTTGGGAGGTTTTTTACCGTCAGTAAGGGCTGCGAGAATGAATATAGTTACTGCATTAAGAGCAGGGTAAAAAAAATGATTCTCTGCTCATAATAATTTAATAAATTATTATGTAGATTTGAGGAATCATTTTTAATGAAGAGGAATAAGTGACAATAAAAACGAACAGTTTAATTGAAAATAAACTTTATACAAATACCGGCACATCTGCACTTCCAATCCGCAATGAAATAGAAGAAAAATATAAATGGGATCTAACCCAGATATACTCCGATAATTCGAAGTGGGAGGAAGATTATAAATTCATTGAAAGTAATCTAAATGATTATAAAAAATTTGAAGGCAGACTTGCTTCATCTTCGAGCCAATTATATGAATGTTTAAAGTTTGATGACAGCATAGGAATAAAGTTAGAAAGACTTCATCTTTATGCTTTTTTATCAAAAGACTCTGATCTAAAGAATCCGGTTTACCAGGCAATGGAAGACAGAGTGAATAATTTATTTATGAAAGTATCGACAGCGAGTTCATTTATAAAGCCGGAAATATTATCGATACCCGAAGAAAAGTTATTCAATATGTTAAATGAGATTGAAGAGCTTAAGATATACAAACATTTAATAGATGATGTTATCAGATCAAAAGTACACACTTTAAGTAAAGACAAAGAAGAGCTGCTTGCGTTAGCGGGAGAATTATCACTGACTCCATACAATACTTATTCGATGATGACAAATGCCGAATTAAAATTTCCCACAATTTTAGACAGCAATAAAAACGAAATAGAACTTTCCCACGGAAGATTTACAGCGGCAATATATTCTGCAGACAGAGATTTCAGGCAGAGGAGTTATAAAGGTTATCTGACAACATTTAAAAATTTTTCTAATACGTTTTCAGTATTGTTCAACGGAAATTTAAAAGCTAATATATTTAATGCAAAAGCTAGAAATTATAAATCAGCCAGAGAGGCATCGCTAAACAAGAACAATATTCCGCTGTCGGTTTATGATAATCTGATTGAATCCGCAAACAATAATTTAAAACCTCTTCACCGATGGGCTTCATTGAAAAAGAAATTATTGAAATTAGATAATATCCATCCCTATGATGTTTATGTTACGCTATTCAATACAGTAAAAGATAAAAAATATTCTTTTGAAGAAGGGAAGTCAATAGTAATTAGCGCATTAAAAATATTGGGATCAAAATATATATCGGATATTGAGACCGCATTTAACAGCCGCTGGATTGACGTATATGAAACACAGGCAAAAAGAAGCGGTGCATATTCTTCAGGGACTACATTCGGAATGCATCCCTATGTATTGCTGAATTGGTCGGGACTGCTAAATGATGTATTTACGCTTGCCCATGAAATGGGACATAACATGCATTCGTATTATACCGGGAACACACAGCCGTATCCGTATGCAAACTATTCAATTTTTTTAGCGGAAGTTGCATCAACATTTAATGAATCTTTATTACTGGACTATTTAATTAAAAATGCTTCTTCCAAGGAAGAAAAGCTAAGTCTTCTTGAAAAATATTTAAACAATATTACAGCTACATTTTACCGGCAGACAATGTTTGCGGAATTTGAGATGATAAGTTATGAAAAAACGGAAAGAGGCGAAGCATTGACATCCGAATCATTATCTAAAATGTACGGCGATGTTTATCAGAAATACTGGGGAAAAGATATGATAGTTGACGAAGAGGAAAGTTACACATGGTCGCGAATTCCTCATTTTTATTACAATTTTTATGTTTACCAATATGCTACAGGATTTGCGGCATCTGAAATTCTAGCAAAGAAAATACAGACAGGCGGAAAAGAAGCATTAGATAAATATATGAATTTTTTAAGTTCGGGAAGTTCAGACTATCCCATAAATATTTTAAAGAAAGCCGGGGTAGACATGAATTCTCCGGAGCCGATTAAAGCGACCACAGATAAGATGGATCAAATCATAAATGAAATTGAGGCGCTCATATAATTTTTAGTTTTCAAAAACACATACAAAAAGGAAATCATACATAATGAAAATATATTCAAAAAAAGAATTGAACAATTATCACCAATCATTAACATATGACGATATTAGTTTAGTACCCACAGAAATATCCCGCATTAAATCCCGCACAGAAGCTTCAACGAATTATAAATTTCTTAACTTAGATTTATCACTGCCGGTAATTTCCAGTCCCATGGACACAGTAACCGGACTTGAGATGGCTAAAGAATTAACAAAGTTAGGTTGTTTAGGAATTTTAAATCGATTTGACAGTTCACTGGAAGAAATACTAAAAGATAAAAATAGCGAATCGCTAGTAAAATCTGTTTCCGTAGCTTTGAATACTCCTTTAGATATTATAAAGGCGTTAAGCGAGCATCAAAAAATAATATGTATTGATACTGCAAATGCCAATAATAATGAAGTATTGCATAAGACCGAAGAAATCAAGAAAAATATTGATGTACAAGTAATAGTTGGAAATATTGCGCACGGATCTACACTTCAATTACTTGAAAGTGCGGGAGCCGATGCTGTAAGGGTAGGAATCGGAAGCGGCAGTGTATGCACGACATCAATACAAACGGGAATAGGGATAGGGCAAGTTTCATCATTGCTGGGTGTATTAACATCGCGGGAAGAAAAAAAATTAAAAATAAAAGTCATTGCAGACGGAGGGATAAAAAGTCCGGGAGATGTAGCAAAAGCAATTGCGCTCGGAGCAGATTGTGTAATGCTCGGCAGGATGCTTTCGGGAACCCGTGAAACTCCGGGCGAGATAATAAAGTATAACGGACAGTTATGGAAAAAATATCGCGGTTCCGCTTCATTCGGAGTAAAGATGCGGAATGAATTTATTGAAGGTGAAGAAACGATGGTAGCTTATAAAGGAGCGGTTAAGAGCGTAATAGATAACATATCGGATGGATTAAAAAGTTCAATGAGTTATATGAACTGTTTAAATCTTGATGAATTAAGAAAGACAGAATCCTTTGCAATACTATCAAACAGTTCATACCTTGAAAGACTGCCAAAAATTTAAGAGCAAAATTATTAACTAAAAAGACGAGTTATATTATGAAAATCTTTAGTATCAAAGCATTAGCGGTTGCGTTACTTTTTTTATCCGTGACATTTGCACAAAAGAAAGCTTTTACGATTGCTGATTTATATAAAGTACGTTCAGTAGGAACGCCGGTTATTTCAGACGACGGGAAAATGGTAGCCTTTACGGTAACCGATAATAATTTAGAAAAAGGAGAATCAGTAACGAATATTTACGTAATGAATGAAGACGGAACTGGGTTAAAAGCTTTGCCTGACACCGGTAAAACGAATTATAGTCCAATATGGACAAATAGCGGAAATATTGATTTTGTAGCGATAAAAGAAGGGACTCCTCAAATTTTTAATTATTCATTTTCAGAAAACAAGATAACTCAGTTAACAGATTTATCGACGGGAGTAGATGCGCCGGTTTTATCTCCGGACGGAAAACTCATAGCATTTTCTACAGATGTTTATCCGGAATGCGGTTCCAATGATGCATGCAATAAGGAAATTGATTCAGCATCCGAACACGGACCGGTACAAGCATATCTAGCCGATCATTTATTGTTCCGGCATTGGACGGAATATTCTGCAGGCAAATACACACATGTATTTATTTATAATATAGAGACAAAATCTTATACAGACGTTACTCCGGGGAAATTTGTTTCTCCTACATTTATGTTAGGAGGAGGAATTGGATATAATTTTTCACCTGACAGCAAAGAATTATGTTTTGTATCTAATCATGACAAGCATCCGGAAGCTTCGACGAATGCGGACTCATGGATTGTTCCGGTCACCGGAGGTTCAGCAGTTAATATTACAGAAAAAAATAAAGCATGGGATGGATGGCCGGAGTACTCACCCGACGGAAAATATATAGCTTATAGAACTCAATTAATTCCTAATTACGAATCAGATTTATTTAGGCTTGCGATATATAACCGTCAGACAAAGGAGTCCAGAATAATTACTTCTAAATTTGATAATTGGATAGATGATTTTAGGTGGAGTCCGGATTCAAAGTCAATATATTTTATGGGAGAACATGAAGGGTACGAGCCGATATACAGAATTGATTTATCCGATAATAAAATCACAAATATTACCGGAGACAAGTCAATATTTGGATTTGAAATCTCTAAAGATGCAAAATCTATATTTTACGGTGCAAGTTCAGTAGCAAAACCCCGTGAGATTTATAAAATCAACTTATCAAACAATAGCACTGAAGAAGTAACCGATTTAAATAAAAAATTATTAGAAGAAGTTGACGTAAGACCTGCCGAAAAGATGTGGGTTGACGGAGTCGGGGGGCATAAAGTTGAAGTATTTATAGTTAAGCCGCATAACTTTGATCCCAATAAAAAATATCCATTAATTTTGAATGCACACGGAGGACCGCAAAGTCAATGGATGGATTCATTCAGAGGAGACTGGCAAGTTTATCCCGGAGCCGGATATGTAGTAGCATTTCCAAATCCGCACGGATCTACCGGTTATGGTCAGGCATATACCGCAGAAATCTCCGGAGATTGGGGAGGAAAGCCATTTGAGGATTTAATGAAAGTTACAGATGCACTAGAAAAACTTCCTTATGTTGATAAGCATAGGATGGGAGCTATGGGCTGGTCATACGGCGGTTACATGATGGACTGGTTTCAGGCAAAAACAAAGCGATTCAAATGCATAGCTTCTATGATGGGAGTTTACGATTTGACTTCTATGTGGGGAAGTACGGAAGAGTTATGGTTTGTAAATCATGATTTAAAAGGGCAGCCCTGGAATTCAAAAGATTATGAAAAGTTTTCTCCGTCTGCATATGCAAAGAATTTTTCAACACCGACATTGATCTTAACCGGGCAAAAAGATTTTCGAGTTCCATACACCCAAAGCATTGAATATTTTACGACATTACAAACTTTAGGTATACCTTCAAGACTAATAATTTTTAAGAATGACGGTCATTGGCCTTCGAATATTAAATCAATGCCGCTTTATTATGATGCTCACCTGGATTGGTTTCATAAATATCTAGGCGGAGAGCCGGCGCCTTACGATGTAAAGCAATTAGTGAGGAATTTAAGTTTCAAAAAGTAATATCGCAAAACGGAATAGAACAATTATAATTTAATTTTGTGCATAGGTTCAAAACTATTATTAGAATAACGGCTAAAGATATTCAGGGGTTTATCCTGATTTAAAGAATTAATATTTTTAGCCGGATATTCTTCAGCAATTGAATCATGCAAATTATCTCCGACAGGATTCACGCCATTTATTTCATTCAAAATAACGAAGCGTTTTTGAATAGGGCGCACCGGAGGGGCATAGTTTTCTATTTCGGGGATAATTATTTCCGGTACATTTTCAATAACCGGAGCCAGGGTTTCTTTTTTGTTTAATCTTGAAGCCGATTTTAATTTATAAACGGCAAAGGAAATACCGACAATTATAAAGGCGACTGCGCCGAATAATTTCAGTGAGAAAAAGATAATATCGAGTAAATTCATTGTTTTTCCTTAAGATTTACTATAAAAAGGATCAACTATTATACCACCAGTAATAAGCCTAATATGGAAGCATTTTATGGGAAACGGTTATCTATATGAGAAAAATTTTCATATTGTGACATAAAATTGATTATTTTTTAGGTATTACGATTTAACAATCACTGTTTATAACAAATTAATAGTTTTTTCTTCTTAAATAGAGATATCAGAAATCCTTATTTTGAGCCATATTTTATTTGATTTTCCCTCTTAACTTTGATAAATTTAACGTCTTAAAGAAAAAATTTAATTTGATTGGAATAATGTAATGACTAAAGCAGATATTGTTGATAAAGTAGCTTCGGGAACGGGTTTAACTAAATTAGAGACTGAAGCAATTATCGAAGGTTTTCTTAAAACAGTAATTGACTCTCTTAAAGAAGGTAAAGGAATAGAAATAAGAGGATTTGGTAGCTATCGAGTAAAGAAGAAAAATGCTCGTCAGGCACGCAATCCTAAAAGCGGAGCGTCAGTTTTTGTACCGGAGCATTATGTTCCGGCATTTAAGTTCTCAAAGGACTTCAAGGAAATAGTTGACCAGGGGATGAAAGAGAAAAAGTAAGGATGCATAAATTTTGCCCAAATTGCGGAATTAAATTACAGCAAGAATTTAAGTTTTGCCCGGAATGTGGTTTTGAGATTAAGAAGCTAGATAAATTATCAGAAGAATCGAAAATAATTGATGATAAATCCGATAATTCTGAAAGCGGACCGGTATTAATTTGTGAATATTGCGGTGAAGAGAATAACCCGAGTAATTCAATATGTGCAGGCTGCGGAGCTAAGTTAAATAATGCAAATCCGCCTTCTGAAAGTGCAGTAAAAAAAGATAATAAAGTTCCGGTTAAAAAGGCGGTAAAAGCATCAGAGCAAAATTTCAAAAAAGCAGCAAAGACAAGTTCATCCAATGTAAGGCAGCAAACACAAAGTCAGGATTTAAAAAGATTAAACAGAGCGAAGATAATCGCAATTATTTCCGTGGGAGTCGGAATATCTTTAATAATATTAATCTTTAGCGGAGCATTAGACTTTATTATAACTCCCACGCCAAAAGCAAATCAGAATATTACTGCCAGTCAGAATCCAAATTCAGTAGTAGATTTAGCCAGCATTCAGAAAATTAATGATCTTCAGCAGGTAGTTAAAGACAATCCTTCAGACACATCTGCAATATTGGATTTAGCTCATGCACGAAATGATGCAAACATGTATGATCAGGCGATAGAGAGTTACAAACAATATTTAGCGCTGGTACCGAATGATCCCGATGCAAGAATAGACATGGGAATATGTTATTACAATTTAAAAGATTTTGATACAGCGATAAAAGAGATGGAGAGAGCGATCAAGATAGACCCAAAACATCAAATCGGGTTTCTTGATTTAGGAATAGTAAACTTAGCTAAAGGCGATCTAGCCGAGTCAAAGAAATGGCTTCAGAAGGCAGCAGAACTGGATCCGGGATCTGAGTACGGCAAGAAAGCGGAAGAATTATTACAATCACATAGTACAAATCAAGGAGGTAACTGATGCCTTGCGGAAAGAAACGTAAGCGGCATAAAATGTCCACTCACAAGAGGAAAAAACGATTACGAAAGAATCGTCATAAGAAAAAGTTAAGATAATAAAATAGTTAAAAACCTTCTAATCTTTTTCTAAGAAAGCCATCTTAGCTCAGCTGGTAGAGCAGCTCATTCGTAATGAGCAGGTCGTCGGTTCAAGTCCGACAGATGGCTCGGTTTAAGAGAAGACTGAATTTTCCCCTTAAAAAGCAATTCAAAAATTCAATTTGATGATAATAACGTACTTTCTCAGTTTATCTGGTATGTTTATAAAATTGTTTCTGAAAATTATATCTCACTGACATTCACATATTTTCCCTGTTCATATTTATTTTTGAGTATTGTATAAATCTTTTCGGCAACCTTTTGCGGATCTTGCAGCTTGCCTTCAATAAATGCCTGTTTAAAAATATCTACAATAGCGTATTCTTCGGTTGTCTTTGAACGTGCTGTCTGCTGCATGAAAGTATCCACCATTCCGGGACCGATGGAAATTATCTCAAACTCATCATTCTTATTCTTTTGTTCGAGTCCGATGCATTGAGCGAACATATTGAGTCCGGATTTGGAACTACAGTAGCTGCTTTGATCGGGCATGGCATTAAAGGCGGCTCTAGATGAGATAAATCCTATTTTTTTTCGAATTTTTTCGCCGGAAAATCTCCGTATAAACATTGAAGTAAGGAGCATCGGAGCTATGAGACCGATAGTGAGGTGAGTTTCAATATCAGTTGGGGAACATCTTTCAATGGAACCTATGGGTTCAACGGCAGAAGCATTATTTACAAGGCAGATAAAATCAAATTTCTTATTGTCAACTATTTCATCAACTTTATCAATGATTTGACTTATCCTGGCAGTTTCGGTCAGATTAAATGACAGGTGAGAATAATTTGCAGATTTTAATTTATCAGACCGATTTCTGGAAACTCCAAGGACGGTATTCCCATTTTCCAAAATCTTTTGAGCTAATGCTTCTCCGATACCTCTGGATGCGCCTGTAATTAGATAAAATCCATTTTCCATTTTAAATAAAGCCTTTCAAAAATTGGAAAATAAATAAAAGAATTAGGATTGCAAAATGCTATGTAGTGACCATGAGCCCTCTGTCACTACATAATGACACAAAATTAATTCTTAGAATTGAAAGACTTTTATAACTGATTGTCATCTAAGTTATTACTTTGTACCCTTACTCTCCGGTTTAGCGACTACAAGCAGACCAAGAATGCCTAGGTCGCTGTAAAGCATTGGTGCGAATATCGGAGCAAAGGCAAGAATTCTTTCCAGACTAATTGAACCTGTTCCGGCAAGATCGGCGGAAAGATGGAATCCGAATCCCATTATACCGACTGCTACAGCAGCAATCATAGTCCAGAAATAAACGACTTCGTCGCCTCTTGACCATACTTTCGTTATCGATAAATATATAACTACTGAGCTGGAAAATAATCCATATATTATTGGTATCATTTTATAAAATGAATACCCATATTGAGCATGATCAATTATTGATGTAATTGCACTAGCAGCAAAACCCAAACCGACCAGCCAAAGGAAATGTCTATCTCTGGAAATAGGTGATTTAAATGTTCCGATTCCAGGCACAATCAGAGTTCCGGGCATATCATGGACTTCTTCGGTAATTGCATAAAGACCTAATAGAGAAATACCGGCAAAAGCCAGAGGAGCAAGAATAGGCGAGCCGAAAACAACCCAAGCCCAAGTTAAATATCCCTGCGGATTTAGTACGGCATTTGCATGAAAGGCAGTACCGGTTATGCCGACAATTATTCCCGTCACCATTAACAAGATATGGATAATCATCAGCCAAGGTTTCGGTTTTGATTGAAATGCAATTAATAAACAGGATAGAGTACCAAAGGGGAAAAATAATATCGGTATCCATTCGTAAACCGGAATAAATTGATTTATCGAGTGTGCAAGAGCGACATCAATTCCCGTGAACATTATATTTATTCCTACAAAGAACATAAGCAGCCGGTTTTTCTCGAAGGGGAGTTTTACATTTGCTAAGTGTAATATATTTACGTTTGTCATAACCTTCCTCCACGTTTATGTTCGGCTCTTAATGCCGCAGCTTCTTCTTTTACTTTTGTTAGTTGTTTAAGCAGAGGATAAATGCCATGCCATTGAACGTAATCAGGTCCCTGCATATATGCACCGAACTTGGCAGTTCTGCCGTAAAAATGCCATAGATCAAATGCATCAAAACTAATAGTATTTGCAAAGGGTTTATCGGAAATTATTCCGTCTTTTACCAATCCCTGCATTATTTGATTAGCTTCCTGAACCTTAGAATTTACAAATGCGGTTACGCTATCAGCCTTAGCATATTGTTCGTCAATGAACTTAGATGAATGACAATTAGCGCAAATAGACTTCATAGCTTCACGACCTTCAAATGAATTTGGTCTATCTGTGGTTACAGCAGCAAATAAAAATTTGGATAATCTTTGACCCACATCGTGTGTAGTTCCTTGATTACCAAACCCGCTCATATGACAGGTAGCGCAGGTAGGTGCGGGCATATCAGTAGTTGTTAATCTGCCCGGCTTTTGATTCCAGTTCCATTTAGAGCCTTCTGTCAGGTACATCACTCCGTGTGCAGATTCATGATAGATTTCCGTTTGAGGATGATCGGGACCAATATGGCATTGTCCGCAAATTTCGGGTTTGCGCACTTGTGAAATAGAAAATTCATGACGAAGATGGCATTTATTACAATTACCTATGCTGCCATCAGCATTTGGTTTGCCTATTGAATGACATGAAAGGCAGGCTGCAGGAGTAACCGAAGTACCTTCAATGTCAAAGAGTGAATTCCTGGTTGCAGTAATAATTCCGTTTGGACCGCGATTGACTTCAGGAATTTGTTCAACAACTTTTTTTTGTTCGGGTGTAAAGTCCGAGAAGCCGCTCAATGCGACCCATGCCGGACCGCCGTGTCTGCTGTGTTCAAACTGTGTTGTTTCGGCTGGGTGACATTTTGCGCATTGTTTTGGAGTGGGAGAAACTGTTATAAAAAATCCTTCATGTTCCTTTCCCATCGGATTAGAGCGATCAACTACGTGACAATCTGTACATCTGACACCTGCTTTTGCCATTGTGCTAATTGCAAATTGATTTACAATATCGGGAGTTACTCTTTTATGGCAGGCAGCGCATTTATCGGCTCCGCTAAAGGATATTTGCTGAGTTGAATTGGTTTCTCCTCCGGTAGGAAGTTTTGTCAAAAAATAAATTATGAATAAAAAAATTACAACTACCGATATCCCTATTGTTAAAGTTTTTGGTATTTGTTTAAACATAAATTCTCCTTTATATTTTATTACTTATGAATAATTTTAAATTAACAAAATTTATTTAAAATCTTTCTCCCTTTGATTCTCTAATATGGCTGCCGACGGATCTTATTCTTCCCCAAATACTATAAAAGAAAAGTATTATTGCCAGGACCTGGAAAAAGGAAAAAATTGTTATAAATACTTCAATAGTTCTTATTTCAATAAATGAATTAACTAATTCGCTAGCAAATCTTAATGCAGTAGATACGGTCATTATCCAGTAGGTAAATAGAATCATGCCGGGATTATATTTTTTGTCTTCTTTTTCCGGTCGCGGGAAAAACCATAAGGCGACACCCATAATCATCATCATAACGGAACCAACCAGAATTATATGAGTATGGGCAGAAACTATTTCAGGGGAGTAACCGCCGAAATGCAGATGCATATTAATGGACATATAAAGTCCTGTAAGGATTCCGGTAATTAAGAATATGATACTTGTTTTAATAAAATATCTGACAGTAGTAAACATTTTTTCCTCCTAATTTACATACCTAATTCACTTCTTGCATCTTTAGACATTAAATAATCGATTCAACGTAGACGACCAAAATCTAAGAATAACTTTAGTCTCCGGATAATCATTCAGCATTTTAGATATCTTCATTGCTTTGGTAATCATTAATTTTCTTTCAAAAATATGATTAAGCGATTTTTGTAATATTCACAATCCAAACTTCCGGTCCGTTTTCGGTTAATGTCCATTCAAACTGTTCTTGTCTTGTTGCCTGCATTTGATAATATAGAGGCACCGGATCGTGGTCATTTATCAATTTCAGCACTTCACCTTTTTGAAGCGAATCAAATGTTGCAAAAATTTTAGGATGTTTGTCTTTTGGAAGAATGGGGCGAATGTCTAATTCAATAATAGATGGAGATTTCATTTAATGTTCCTTTTTTTGTCTCAAATCTATTTAAATAAACTGCACATTCCTTTGACTTAAGTCAGTTATATAGGTTTTTTATCAGGTGAGTTTCTTAAGGCGGGAATAATCGTTTATTATTATTGTTTTTCCTTTAACTAAAATGATTTGTTCATCTTGAAGTTTCTTTAATGTTCTTGAAAGAGTTTCTGTAATAGTTCCCAGATATGCGGCTATTGTTTTTTTAGGAATGCTTAACTTAATAATTGGTTTAGCTAATTTATCCATATCGCTGTTTTTTATTTCTTTTAAAAGAAATTCTGCAAGTCTATTAACAACCTCTTTCGAAGTAAAATCTTCAAATTTATTAGACATCTCCTTTAATCGCTTTGCAAATCCGCTTATCATTTTTAAACTTATTTCCGGATCTTCCTTTATCATTGATAAAAAGCTGTCTTTAGGTATAAAAAGAATAGTACATTTGTCTAAGGTTTGTGCTGTTGCAGGGTAATTTCCTCCTTCGAACAAGGGAACATCGGCAAATGCTGCTAATGGCTTTACAATATGTAATACTGACTCTTTCCCGTGAATATTGTACTTAAATACTTTTACTGTCCCCTTTAATAAAATATAAAAACCTTTGTAAATATCTCCGTCATTAAATAAAACTTCATTTTTATTCCATGCTGCTGCTTTAGATATTGATGAAACTCTTTTAATTTGCTCCGGATACAATTCTGAAAATAATGGAATCTTGCTTAGGATATCTTCTAATTCATTTGATTTTATTGACATATATTAAACAACCCTTAAAAAGAATTTATTTTCTTTTTCAACAAATTATATTTTACAACGCTTAAAAATAATGTAAAATAATTTAGTCAAACAAGTAATAATTCAATGCTAAATTGTCTTGGGCGATTGAATGTCTTCTTCTTTTTCCTCCTGCTTAAACTAATATATCTTTTATATAAATTTTCTTTTTCATTATGTAATCTTCTTGCATTCAATATATCATCATGAGAAATTACACCTATTAACTTTTGATGATCTCCGTGATCTATAATTGGAATAAGGGTAACTTTGTACCTTGCCATCATATCTGCTGCTTCCCGCATAGTATTATCTTCATATATTGCTACTAAAGGACCTTTAATAATTTCATTTACTTTTTTATTGCCTGATACTTCCGGATTTTCTATTTCACGGCGTTTAATAACACCGAGTAATTTAGCATGATCATTGATAACCGGATAACAATGATGTAAGGATCCTTCTTTTCCTGAAGCAAGCCATTTACGAACTTCTGAAACCTCATCTTCAGCTTTAATAGATACTACAGTTTTAGAAGCGCAATCTTTTACAAGAATTTGTATAAGGAAATCTGCCGCATATCCGCTAGGGACACTGACGCCTCTTCTCGAAATTTTTTCTGTCATTATTGTATTACGCATCATCAGGCTGGAGACTAAATATGCGCTGCTGCAGCCAGCCAAAAGCGGTAATAATCCGTGCGGCTGCATTGTTGTTTCAAAAGCAAATATTATTGATGCTAACAAAGCACGAGCTGATCCCGCAAACATTGCAGCCATACCTACAAGTGCAGCAATCCTTATGTCTACACCGGAATTTGGAAAAATACTTATAATGGCTGCTCCTAAAGTAGCTCCAAGCCCTCCGCCGATTGTAAATAATGGTGCTAGTGTTCCGCCGGATGTTCCGCTTCCGAGTGAAATAGCCCAGGAAACAAATTTTAGAATAAATAAAATAATTAAAGTTTTTCCGAGAACGGATCCATTCAAGATATTATCTATATTATCATATCCGACACCCAAAGTATGCGGTGCAAAATAACCAATTACACCTACTGCTACAGCACCTATGGCAGGCCACCACATCCAATGTATCGGTAATTTATCGAAGGTATCTTCGACTAAGTAAACAGCTTTTGTAACATAAACCGAGCAAACTCCGATAATCAATCCCATCAATAAATAAATAATTAAAGCTACAGAACCCGGCTGAGCTACATCCTTCAAGGCAAAAATTGGAGCCGTCCCCATAAAGAAAATTCTTACAGCCGTTGCAGCGACGCTTGCAAGAGTAACAGGTATTAGAGATTGGGAGTTAAATTCGAATAACAAAAGTTCAACGGCTAATAAAACCGCTGAAATAGGGCTTCCAAAAGTTGCAGCCATTCCGGCAGCTGCGCCGGCAGCTAAAAGAATTTTTCTCTCATCTGCGCTTGTCTTTAGTAACTGTCCAATTAAAGAGCCCAAAGCTCCTCCGGTAGCGATTATTGGTCCTTCTGCTCCAAAAGGTCCTCCGGTACCTATTGAAATTGCAGCTGAGATAGGTTTTAAAAAAGTTAAACGCGGCTGTATTCTGCTTTCATTTAATAGCACCTGTTCCATTGCTTCAGGTATTCCATGTCCTCTAATACCGGCAGATCCATACTTTGCTATAAATCCGACAAGAAATGCGCCCGCAATTGGGACTAATATTACCCATAACCCTAGTTGATTTTGTGCGGGTGAATTAAAAGAAAAAGAAAAAACGCCATAGAAACAGAGGTTAGTTATTAAGCCGATTAACTTTGTTAAAATTTGAGCAATAAATCCGCCTGCAACTCCTAGAAGAATCGCAATAAGGGAAATTTTAATTGAACGATAATTATAATATTTTTTATCTTCGGGCAGCTGAATTGTCTGCAAAGCCGGTTCCATAGATGGCGCTACAGGTAAGCCTGTGTTCTTAAGATGTTGCATTCTTTCTCTTTTTTTCATAAATACTTCTCAAATTATAGGCAGTTTTATTATATTCTGCATTGTAAAGTTTAGTCGATTCTAAATACAATAATATCTAATTTATCCAATGTAGAATTGTGACATCCAATACTGTATTTTGTTAGAATTGCATCTATTATTATTCCATTTCAATTATCGGTAAGATTATTGGGTAAAAATTCTTAATAATAAAATCGTTAAAGAAGAATTTTAGGAATGAACTTTGATTAAGATAAAACGTGTATATGAGGAATCATCAGCCGGGGACGGATTCAGAATTCTAGTAGACAGACTTTGGGCAAGAGGCTTAAAAAAAGAAAAAGCCAAAATTGATTTATGGTTAAAAGAAATTGCGCCCAGCAATGAGCTGCGAAAATTTTACTCTCATGATCCTAAAAAATGGAATTTATTTAAAGAAATGTATAACGAAGAACTCAAAGAGAAAAAAGAAATTCTTGAGCAAATAAAAAAATTGGAAAAAGATAAAAAAACTTTAACATTTCTCTATTCTTCAAAAGAGTTAAAACTTAATAATGCCGCAGCACTTGCAGAAATTATTCGAAAACATAAATAAATTTTGTTTTGCTTAAGTTCACTGAGGAAAGAGAAAAGGAAAAATTATATTTACAAGAATAAATAAATACAATGGCTCTTTTAATAACCAATAAATGCATTAATTGCATGGCGTGTGAACCCGTTTGTCCAAATACTGCAATATATGAAGGCGGAACTTCATGGTCATTAGATAAGAAATCTTACGAACCTCTTTGCGACGATTATTTCTTTATTGTCCCCGATAAATGCACTGAGTGTGTGGGATTTCATGACAAACCCCAGTGTGTCGATGTCTGTCCTGCTGATTGTATAATTATAGACCCCAATAATGTTGAATCAAAAGAAGAATTGCTAATAAAAAAAAGAAAATTGGATTTCATTCATTTATAAAATAATATTTGTATAGATATTAGAAAATTTGAACTGCTTCTAAGAATGCATTGATGCGGCTTAATGGATTATTTCTTATATCACATTAGCTTTTAACTAATAGTCATATAAATAAATGAAAAATGTTAAATTAACTATAACCGAATTATGCGAACTTGTTTTTTAGGGCTTTTGCAATTGCTTCAGCGCGGGAATTTACGTGAAGTTTTTTATAAATATTATGAAGATGAAACCGAACCGTATGCATTGAGACAAAAAGTTTATCTGCAATTGCCTTTGTGCCATGTCCTTCAATCAGCTCATTTAAAACTTGCTTTTCTCTATCGGACAAAAAAGTTGAATTTAATTGATTTTCGGGCATCTGAAAATATTGTAGGACTTTTCGTGCAACTTCTCCGGAGAATGGAGCTCCCCCTTCAAGGGCTTCCCGAATAGCTTGAAGCAGTTTAATTATTGGAGTCTTTTTTAGCAAATAACCTACTGCTCCTCCTTGAAGAGACTGGAAAATTTTTTCACTATCGCAATAGACAGTCAGCATCATTATTACAATTGCAGGAAATGCTGATTTAATTTCCCTCAAACTTTCAATACCGGACTTTTCAGGCATTTCAATATCAAGCAATAGAATATCGGGGAGATCTTCTTCTATTTGTTCTAATGCTTCCCTGCAATTGTGGTAAGTAGCCACACATTTGAAACCTTCTGATTTATTTAGTACGTCACACAGGATTTCCTGGAATTCATTATCGTCATCGAGAATTGCGACTCGTATTATTGATTTATCTTCCATATTTTTTATAATTAATCTTCTCAAGAATAGCACTGGAAAATTTTAATTTCAACTAATCATTTGGATAGTTTATTTTTGTACCAAAAAATTGATAATTAATTTAGTACCTTCATCTTTTGATGAAGTGATTTTGAAGCTTCCTTTTAAATCCCGAACTTGTTTAGAAATATCAGACAAACCTCTGCCTGTGGTTGATTCTCTTGTATCGAATCCGATACCATTATCTTCCAGAATCAAAGTTAAATTTTTATTTACGATAGACAATGACACTTTGAAAGTTGTACACTGAGAATATTTAAGTGCATTATTTAAAGATTCTTTGGTAATTAATTGAAGACTTCTTTTACATTGAGAATTGACTTTAACATTTTCTATCCCTTTAGTTGCAATGCTAAGTTTAATATTCTTTGCTTCACAGACTTCATAAGCATATGTTTTAAAATGGGAAATAAAATCTTGTACAGTATCAAATTTCGGATCAATTGACCAAATTACATCAACCATAGAATCTATAAGTGATCTGGAAATCTTTCCGACACGCTCCAGAGATTTATTCCTGGAAAAGTTCTCTATTTCAGTAGAATTTTCATTCTTTGAATGATAAGTTTTCAATCCGTCATTAAGTGCATTTTCAGATAATATTGCAATCTTTGTTAAGCCTAATCCAATATCATCATGCAAGTCAGATGCAATTTTATTTCTCAATTTTTCAATTTCAAGCTGCTGTCTGACTCCAATTCTTGATATAAAGTAAATTATCGTAATTGCCAAAATCACCGCTAATAAAATAAACCATAATTGGAAATAAAAGGGGGACAGAATATAAAAACTAATTTCTGCAGGATAATTGCTCTTTAGATAATTACCACTCATTGCAAGTACCTGGAATGTATATTCCCCGGGTCTTAAAGCCGCATAGGTAAGAGAATTTTTAGTTGTAACAGTATTCCAGTTTTTATCAAGACCTATTAGACGATATTTATAACTCAAGTCTCTTTGGTGCCGATTAATTATTCCTATATATTCAAATGTAATAGTATTTTGATCATCTCTTAAAGTTAAATTTTTATTAACTTTAATTTTTTGTCCGTCAATAAGGACATTATTTATATATATTGGCAGGTTCTTATTGTAATTGGGTATTCTTAATTCTCTGTAAATAAAAATTTCGGACTGATTTGCGAAACAAAGATCTCCATTGGGAGCAGAACTAATTGAATAATAAGGCACCTTTGGAAGTACTTCAAATAATTTATAAGTAGGAAGATAATCCTTATTTAATTCCTGTACTCCCGATTGTGTCCCTAACCAGATATTGCCATTAGCGGATTTTAAAATACTCCAAATAGCGTTGCTATATAATCCGCTGGATTTTGTCAATATTCTAAAATGACCATTATCATATATAGCTACTCCGCCATATCTTGTCCCAATAACAATTTCATTTAAATTATATTCAATTATTGCTCTGACACCATTATCAGGCAATCCATTTTTAACGGTAAAATGTTTAACATAATTTTTAGAGTTTGTTTTTTCTTTTTTAATGTCGGCAGATATTTTCCCGATAGAAAAAACGGAAAGACCGCCATCATAGCCGCCAAACCACATATTACCTTGATGATCCTGATAAATTTCTCTTACTGAGTTATCTGGAAGTCCGTCCGACTTTTTATAAATTTTTATGACTCTTCTTTGTTTAGTATTATCCATAACAATTACGCCAAGATTTAATGCACTGCACCATAGATTCCCATCAGCATCCACTAAAGTTTTATAAATCCCATAAAACTTAAATCTGCTTGATAGATCAATTTTTTCCTTCAATTTAATTTGTGAAGGGATATTTGAAAGGGGATTATTTTGGATAATATCATATACGTAAATCATCCCGGAGGGATTCGTAACGAATAGTCTCATGCCATTAGAACAAAAAAAAGAAGCCAATTGATTGGAATCGTAATTCTCGAGCTTATGAACATATTTATGCCATACCTTATTCTTATCCGCCCAAATTTCCAGAGCATATCCGGTAAAAGAGATCCAGAAATGAGAATTTGCATCACAAGCAGAATAAGCCCAGCTTGCAGTATGATACTGTTTTGAAACTTTAAATTTAACTAGTTCCGGATAAGTTAATTTCGATATACCGTTTACCAAAGTTCCAATCCATAAAATATTTTCCCTGTCAACATAAAGTGAAGAGATATTATTTTGGGCTAGACCATTATCGACCGTATACTTTGTAAGTAAACTTGAAGGGGAAAAATTTTTATTAAGTTTATATAATCCATGAGTTCCTCCTATCCATAGATTATTAAATTCATCTTCAACAATTGAAGTTGGTATAAACTTAACATTAAAATATCGAATTTCACTTTTATAAATTCTGTATAATATTCCGCTTGAAGATACAGCAAATAATATTTTATCTTTATCAGCAAGGGTCAAAAAGATTTTACTGTTTTTTAAATTTGGAAGGGCGATGTTTTTTAATGTATTTGCTGCTAAATTATAAGAAAAAAGTCCCATATCGGATGCTACAAATATTTCATTACCGGAACATTGCGCAAACGAATAAACTGAACCAATTTTATAATTATTTATTAATTTTATTTTATCATTCTGAATTATGTAAAATCCGCTGTCGATTCCGCAAAACACATTATCATTTCTATCTACAAAAACGGAGTTAATATTTTTCATGGTAGAAGGCAGGTTTTGACCATAACGAATAAATTTCCCATTTGTAAATCTGTCTACACCCGAAGTAGTACCAACCCAAATTGAACCCAAAATTTTATTATCAGAGGCAATTGATGTAATGCTGTTTGAAGAAAGACCATCGTCTGAATAGTAATTATGAAATTGCCTGCTGTCAAAAGCGCTGATACCTTCACCAGTCCCAATCCATATATATCCCTTTGAGTCCTGGCAAATTGCCTGAATATTATCTGAAACCAGGCCATCTTTTAACGAATAGTTAATAAACGGCAAAATCTGGCTTTGAGTAATACCGCAATAGAGAATAACTGTTAGTATAAAAAGTGTAATCCGCAATTTCATTTCTTATAACTGTTACTAAAATTTGCATAAAAAATATGACAAATAAAAGTAGCTTTGTCATAGGAAATATTACATAGATAATATCCTTTTATTCAGGAGTCTTCCAATTTACAATTTCGCCTTCGAAAAGAGTCCTTTCAGATTATGAAAAACTTCATTTAAGTAAAACAAATTTTTTAGTTTCAAAAAAACTTCCTGCAGATATCTCATAAAAATAAACACCGCTTGAAAGATTTCTCCCACTTCCCGAAATATTATCGGCATTGAATGTAATAGAATATTCACCCGGAAGTTTTTCTTCATTCACAATCGTGGCAACTTCTTTACCAAGAAGATTAAAAATCTTTATACTTACAAATGATGTTTTTGGTATATCATATTTAATTATCGTGGAGGGATTAAATGGATTAGGATAATTTTGAAGCAAATCGAATTTAACTATAATATTATTTAACCCACTAAATATTTTTGTTATCATAATTGAAACTTCATTAGAATAAGATGACTGAACGAGATTATTGAACGCCTTAACCCGATAAAAATAGTCTAAACCAACGGTAACGGAAGAGTCAACAAACATAGAAATGGTGGAATTTACTGTATCGATAACAGCATAATTCCCGCTAGCTGTTTTTCTTTCAATTATTAATCCTTGTGCGCTTGTTGAATTATTTGTCCAAGATAATGTCGGTTTGGATGAATCTGTTACCGTTAGGTTCGTAGGAGCAATTAATGCAGTAATTGATGACGCTATATTTGAATATCCTGAATTGCCTGAAGCGTTATATGAGTAAATGCGATAAAAATATTTTGTTCCATCAATTAATCCTGTATCTGAATATGAAGTTGAATTTGCGGAGAGAGTCTGGATTAGAGAATATCCGCTTAAAGTATCCAGACTTCGTTCTATTTTGAAGCCGATTTCATTATTAGAATTATCAACCCAGATTAAATTGATAATGCCGGATCCATTAGCTGTTGCGTTTAAATTAGAAGGCGCAGAAGGAATTATTCCGCTTGAAACTATAATGCTTCCATTTTTTATTTCAGTAATAGGTAATCCTTCGTTAAATAAAAATTGCTGCAGACTAATCGATGTTGATCTATTAATCTGAGTGTTTGCCGATATGGTAAACTGAATTTTGAATACAACGCCGGCGTTGTTAAAGCTGGCAGAACCTGCAGATGCCAATATTATTTTATTCCCTTCATTATTAATTTGATATGACCAGCCGTTTGTTAGTGTTCCAGTGGTAACAATTTGATCAAACTTAACAACAGAAGAATCAAAGATTAGAGTAGTTTGCAAAGAAGAAACATTAAAGGTATTTGACATGCTGCCTACAGAGACCGGAATATCAAATGTTGAACCAATGCTTATTGATGTATCCGGAATTGATAATTTAGTATCATATAAATTAATATTACCGGAAATTCCTGAGCCGCCAAAAACATCCTTTGCGGAGACCGTTACAATACCGCCCTTAATTGCTCGAAGCAATCCGGTTGAATCTATTGATGCTAATGAAGAATCACTTACAAAATATCTATAAGGCGGAGTTCCGCCTGATGCAGAAAATCTGAGAGTATCTCCGCTAATAAGAGATGCAGTATTAGGTGAAATATACAATGTAGATAAGCTGATTACATTAAAATATCCCTGTAAAGAATTCCCGGGAAGATTTTGATTAAATAAAATATTAGATAGTGAAAGACCGGTTCCTCCGCCGTTAACTTTCGTAATTTGAAAATTTATATAAAATAAAATTCCGCTTCCGGATAAACTTGAATGTCCGGCAAATGAAAAATTCATTTGTCCGTTGGCTGGAGTATAACTAAACGATGGGGCTGCAAAGTTTTGCGTTAGTGTTCCGGAAGTAATAATATTGATGGGAGAAAGAATTCCGCCGTTAAATGACAAAGTAAACTGACCGGATGAAACATTAAGTCCATTTAAATTTGAAGTATAAATAGGTATTTCGACCGCTTGCCCCTGGTAAAAAGATGTGTCTCCTATACTTAGTTTGAATGGTCTAACTTCAACATTGCCCGAAATAGTATCTATGAGACCGCTGGAATCTTTTGCAACGATTTTAGTAAAGCCCATACCTATAGCAGTTAACAATCCATTTGAATCTATTTTTGCTACTGTTGGATTTGTTACCGACCAGGAGTAAGGTAATTTTCCTCCGGATGGCTGAAATTGTAAGGTTTCACCAACGGTAAGTAATCCTGATGAGGGATAAATTGAAATTGAAGGAAGCGCAGAAATGTTAAAATATCCATTATTTAATATCATTTTGGGGGAACCTTCATTAAAATAATTATTCAGAGTATCTGTAAAGGAAAACCAGCCACCTCCGTTTAAAGCTGCTACTTTAATGTAAAGTAAAATACCTGATCCGCTAAGCGGGGTTGAGCCACCGGCTGCTATATCTAATCGCCCGGGATAATTCTTATTGTAAATAACATTTCCCCAACTCTGACTAATTGTGCCTCCTGTAATTACTGAATCAATGGCAAAAGAATATTGACTAAAAGTAAATTGCAATTTAAATGATGTTACATTTAATCCCGTTAATGAGCTATCGACATAAACGGGAATATTAACAGTGCCCTGCACAAATGTCGAGTCGTGAATAGACATGCCGACTTGGGCTGCGACTAATGTAGTGCAATACACAAGTGACAAAGCGAATAATATTTTTATTTTCCTAATCATTTTCTTTCCATCGTTTTAATATTGGCGGTTTAGAAAATAAACCGCCATTAAATTCTATTTAGATTACTTAAGTAGAATCATTTTCTTAATGCCGACGAATTTATTAGATATTAGGCGGCAGAAGTAAATTCCCGAGCTTACTTTCTCACCATGGTTATCGGTGCCATCCCACGTAATAGAATATCTGCCCGCATTCCGGTTAGAGTTAATTAAAGTTTTTACCTCTTGCCCTTGAATATTATAAATTATCAAGCTCACCGGAGAATTATCGTTTGGAACTTCAAAATCAATTATAGTAGAAGGATTAAATGGATTCGGATAATTTTGGTAGAGTTGGTAAGCTGTCGGCTTGCCGAATAGTTTAATTGAAGCTGAACTTACCGAACTAGAAAAATCTGTTTCATTGCCTACAAATTTTGTTACATCAAGATTTGTATTCACTATTCCTTTCAAATCTTTTGAAATATCAAAAGTAAGATATAGAACAGTCCCATCGCTGATCATAGGCTTTGTCCCGGCAAATGCGATGTCAAGATTGCCAGTCTTTTGATCCGCATAAAAATTCAGATTGTATCCGGAATATTCTTTACCGAGTGAAGCATTATCAAAGGACATCATCGAAGGGGAATATTTCAAATTTATCTGAAGCGAAACAATTCCGCTAGCATTGGTTAATTTTATAGGAACTGAAAGTTTATCACCGTAATTGGCAGTCCCTCCGGACACTTCCAATTTAACACCACTGACTTTCTGAAGGGCTAAATATTGATTTGTTTTAATATTATTGGGCTGAGCATTTGAAGGACTCAATTCTGCCGGGAAAAAAGTAATTAAACCGACAGAATACTGGAGAATTAAGGATGCGTCATAAGCAGTAATAGTGCCGTTACCGGAAACATCTGCAACCTTCTGCTGTATTGCATTTAAAGAATCGGCGCCATGAGGGTTAACCACATATTTAAGTATAAGTGAAGCGTCATAAGCTTGGACTAATCCATTCAAGCTAACATCGCCCATTATCGGATTTGAAGCGCCGCTGCCCAACCAAGGATTAATATTAACACCATTGGAAACCGCCTGTCCGGCTCCGGTCGGGTTTAATGTTGCATTTTTAGGACCTGAATTATCTCCCCACCAGTTATTTGTTGCATTTATTACAAATGATTGATTGACATTGTTAACACCAAGATTTTGATCTTGATAAATATCGCTGAAATTTATTACAGGGTTTGAAGTGCCATTTGCGGTAAGCCCATTGTAATTATTCGTTAATACTGTATGAGTTATAGTCGGACTTGCATTGTTTGTTGTAATTGCTGAACCAGAATTCCCAATGCCTGCATATCTTATAACACAATAACTTAAATTACAATCCGTAGGAAGAGATTGTCCTTCAAATGTAACACCGTTCCATCCCGGATAATAACTATAAGGATTAGAAGCATTGCTGTCGGAATTAGAATCTCCGCCGTAATAATCATCTCTTAGATCTGTAAGAACTATTGTACTGTCAGGAGTAGATCCTCCAATAGCCATTAAACCTTTGTTTATATCTAAACCGCACCCGGGAAAGAATTTTAAAATTAGGCCGGGACTGAGGGTTAAGATTGAATTATTTGCTACGGTATAATGAGCAAACAAATAAGGGATGTTATTGATTCCGGCAAAAGACTTTTTTGTTAGTGTAACATCTTGAACTAGAGTCTCATAATCAAGCACTCCGATTGCTTTATATGTTGTGCCTGATATTGAATCTGCAACTGTTGAACTAGGATAAGAGACTAAAGATAATCTTAACGGTGTATAGGTAAGGTTATTAAACCAACAGCTGTCAATTGAAGGGTTAGAAACTCCGGTTAAATATATACCCCAATTATCATACTCAAATTTTGTATTAGTAATTCTTGGAGATGCCTGTGTTAAATAAATTCCCGCATCCATGTATCTAATTAAAGCATTGTTAATAATGGATAAGCTGTCGATGCTTACATCGGCAAAACTAAATCGGCTGCCGCCTTGAATAGTTGGGGTTGTTGATGTCCCATCTTGATTTGTATCGTTTGGGTGACCATAACTATCATCTCTTAAATCTGTAAATACTACTTTTTGAGTCGGGGTTCCTTGGACAGCAATTGCGCCGTTAACCACAAAATTTCCACCTTTAAATACCAATCCGGCAGGAATAATAATAGTAGTGCCCGAATTAATTGTACATGTACCCAAAAGATAGTATGTAATGTTATTATAACCGCCAAAATTTCTGATAGGTATAGTATCATTTACAGAGTAATTTTCAGGAATAATTCCTAATGCCATAATTCCGACATTAACCACAGTGTTATTACTAAAGGAAGGATTTGCAAACATGCTCATTGTAACCGGTGTTTGGCTAATATTGTCTAGCATGCAATTCGTAATTACGGGATTTGCGCTACCTGAAATTCCAAATGCGGAAGAACTCGATAATTCAACAGTGCAGCTATCTACTTTTACAGTTGTATTATAAACTCTGATTGCACCCCAAATATTGCCATATGCGTCACTTCCGCCATAACGGAAAATACAATTTTTAAGCAAATTGAGAGAGTCGAGATTTGTCGGATTAAAGACTATTGCGTCCCAATCTCCTTTTGACGGAGCTGAGTTATTCCCGTCATTATTTGTATCTCCGCCGTTTGAGTCATCTTTAAGCGAAGTGAAAACAACCTTTTGAGTAGCTGTTCCGTCTGCAACCATTGCTCCCTGTACATTAATATCATCATAGTAATTAGCAAATTTTATTACAACACCGGGCTCAATCGTTAAAACAGCGTTTGGCGAAATAGTTAATTGATCTATTATGTAAGCTATATTTGGAATCCCGGCAATACTTCTTTGATTTAATGAAGCATTCGACGAAAGCACACCTTCAATTATTCTTACGCCTTTGCTGCCGTTAGCAGTAAATGTGATATTTGTAAATGTCGGATTAGAAGTTAAAGACATTGCAATGGGATCAAGCCTTCCGTTTTGGAGAACAACATTTACAACATTAGGATTAGAAGAACCTTCGCATCTTATTCCATAATTATATGAATCAGAAATTGTTGAGTTCGAGATGGTACTTCCCGCACCTGAGTATGTAACGCCACCCCAGCCGCCATTACCTCCAAATTTAATTAGACAGCTATCAATGAGGGAAAATACATCATCACTTGTTGGAAGAAACCTTATAGTGCTCCAATCTCCTGCAGCCGGTGAAGTTGAATTCCCGTCGTGATTGGTATCAAAAGGGTTTCCAAAATTATCATCTTTTAGAGATGTAAAAACAACATTACCTGCTGCCTTAGTTCCTTTGGCTTTAAATCCGCCGTTTACATATATACCAGGACCTCCGGATTTTATTACAACCCCGGGGTCGACAGTAACATCTGCACCGGAATTTATGGTAAGATCGCTTAACAACACATAAGTTATATTATTATAGCCCGCAACATTTCTTACTTTTATTTCTCCGTTTAACGGGACATATTCTCCAATTATTCCTAATGCGATTATTTGATTATTTACAAAGATATCATTCGTAAATGTCGGATTTGAAGCGACTGACATAGCAATTGGAGTTGATGTTGAATTAATAAGAGAATCATTTAATATTAGCGGATGGGAACTCGAAAATGCATAAATACCGTAAACCATATCTTTTATTGAACAATTACTGATAGTCGGGCTAGCATTAATTGTTGTTATTTCACCGCCGTATAGGTTAATACCATTATAATAATAACTAGTCGGCAGATCACCATATTGGATAATACAATGATCGAGCACTGAATTTGAATCGCTTCCTGTTTCAAAAGTAATTCCGCCCCAATCTCCTATTGCCGGAACGGTTTGAGTCCCATCTTTGTTAGTATCGCCAGGGTGTCCAAAATTATCATCTTTCGCAGAAGTAAATACAATTGCACTGTCTGCTGAACCTGCAGCTACTAACTTGCCCTGAACAATAAATCTCTGGTAATAGTTGAAGGCTTTGATAACAATTCCTTTATTAATTGTCAGTGACATTCCGGAGGGTATAGTTACAGAATTAAGCATTAAATAAGTCACGTTAGGCACTGAAGTAACTGACCTAATAGGGAGAATCGCATTTCCAAGCAATGTTCCTCCAAGTAAACCTATCGCATCATATTGATTATCGGAGAAAGAAAAAGTATTGTTGCTGAAAACGGGATTTGCTTCGAATGACAATGCGAATGGAACCATCTGGCTTGATCCTACAGTATCACTGACAAATATTGGGTTAGATAACCCTTGTACCATAGCGCCGTAGTAACTATTTGAAATATTGCAGCTGTCGACAGTCGGGCTTGCATTAATCATTGTTACACCACCGATATTTCCTGATCCTGAAAAACTAATATCGCATCTTTTCATAATGCAGGCACTGTCAATACTTATATCATTAAAAACTATGCCGCCCCAATCGTTTGTAGCCGGGCCGGTATTTGATCCATCGCCATTAGTATCCCCAAATAGATTATCATTCTTATAAGAGGTAAAATAAATTTTCTGTCCAAGAGCAGCGACAGCATTGAATGATCCATTGATATACAAATGACCGCCGTTAAATTTGAGTACATCAGATGAGGAAATTGTAAGCGTAGTTCCTGAATTAACGTAAAAATCTCCGAAAACGTAAGGAATATTTATTGTATCAAGTACTAATGAAGTTGAAGTGTTGGAAAAATTCATTAAGATGCCATTATATTTATTGCCGGAAAATGTATTTATGCCGTTAAAAACGAGAGAAGCTGTACCGTTGTAAACAATTGGCCAAGTACAAGAAAGGATGCTTGAATTTGCCATAGATACACTAACTCCCTGACCAAAAGTAATACCGTTTCCGGTGCAATTAGATATATTTACGTTATTTAGAGATATTACTCCGGCACCGGCACCAATCCCGTCGTGGCTAGAGTTAGAAATGAAAACTGAATATAATGTTAGACTTCCGTTAGATAAATAGAGAGAAGTGCTGTTAGAATTACCGGCATATTTTACGTTACAAGTATCCATGATAACCGAGCCTATATTGTAATAGTTACCCACTTGAATATTTCCCCAATCACCGTTGTGAGCAATTCCTCCGATAGTATCTGCAGCGGAAGTGAATGTTGCATATCTTGCCTGCATTGTTCCGGAAACATAAAGGTTAGTGTTATTAGTGAAAAGAATTACTACTGCCGAATCTACCGTCAGTGTTACAGCATTGTTAATTGTCACATTACTTGTCACAATATAAGGGCTGCCGGATAAAGTTAGAGTTGAATCGGCGGAAATATTACCTGAAAGATTTGTTTTAGCAGAAATGGAGTATAAAGCAATTCCTAACAAAAAAATGGTAAAGAGTTTACGCATTTGATTCTCCTTAAGAAGTTATAAATTATTTTAATTTCTTTTAATCCGTTTAAAAGAATTATATATAATAATAGATGTTAATATTCATCTTAAACCAATTGCAGAATTGTATTTCAAATTACAAGAGGGAAATGAAAAATTTTAAATATTAACAAAGTCATATTAGCATTTAAGTTTAAACTTAAAATAATTTAACTCGATTAATATGTCAACTAACCATTCGAATAGTTTTTAAATAATGAATAAGTATTAAATTTTAAAAGATATAAGTATTATCTATGTGCTCTATACCCAATATTAACGGAAATTGTTAATAGATGCTTTCCTGGTTTTCTTTAAAACGAAAAATAATATTGGTATATTTATTAAAATAATCCATTAATTTAGCTTGAGGTTATTATTGTATCAGAATTACTTTAGAAGTAAAATCTTTTATTTATTCTTAGTTTATATATTATCTTCTATAATATATACAACAAATGCTCAAAAGTTCAGCTTTGTGGTCTTAGGCGACAGCCAATTTGAAAACCCTGCCGTTTTTGAGGAAATTGTTAGAGAAACCGAATTGCTTCACCCTGATTTTGTAATTCATGTGGGGGACATGATTCACGGCTATACCTACGATATAAACACAGCCAGAAAACAATGGGTAATGTTTAAGAAACAAATCTCTCCTCTTACTATGCCTTTTTATCCAACCCCGGGAAACCATGACGTAACAACAAAAGAAATTCAACCGGCTTATACCGAAGCCTGGGGGAAGGATAAACTTTACTATTCTTTTGATTATAAAAATTCTCATTTTATAATAATTAATTCCTTTTTGGATCAACAATTTGATACTATTCCGAAGGAAGAATATCAATGGTTATTGCGCGATCTTGAAAAATCTAAGAATATAAAAAACATTTTTATTTCTTTCCATTCACCTTTATATATGAATCCTAAATATGATTGGAAACCGCTGCAAAAAATTTTAGAACAATATAATTTTAAAGGAATATTCTCAGGTCATTACCATATATACGATTATAGAGTCGAAAACGGCATACCATATTTCTGTATAAATTCTTCAGGTAACATGGATTTTACAAATTTATTAGCAGGGTACGGTCATGGCTTTTTATATGCTACTGTTGACAGTGACAAAGTTGATTATGCATTTATAAGTGATGGGAAAATATATCCTCCGGATTTTGTCAGCAAAGGAGAATTTAAAAGATCACCTGCATTTTTTAACCGTAATGGGACGATTCTTATTGATGACCCTTCAAAGCATCCAATTAAAATGATCGCTGAAGTTCCAGTACATAATAGAAGCAATATTCGAAGAAGTTACACCCTTAGCTGGGAAACTAAAGATTTTCGCTGGAAGTTTAATCCATGCGGAGAAAATATTTCAGTGGGAGCAGGACAAACTAAAAATATTAAATTTTCAATATCAGGACCTAAGGGTAATTATACAAGAGATGATTTACCAAAATTAAAAATATCAGCTCCTTACAAAACTTTTTCGGGCAGCGAAACAAATAGTGTTTACTATTTCAGTTTGTTTAATCCTCCTTTAACAATTGCAGGATATACAAAAGAAAAAATTAATATTAACAATATTACAGACGAAAAAATATGGGATAGCGTCAAAGGTATCGATAAACTTTACAACGACTATTCCGGAAAACCGGCTGATGAAGAAACTAATGTTAAAATATTATATGATAATAAAAACTTATATGTAAAAGTAGTCGGGGATGAAAAAAACACAGACAGTCTTTCTTCGATAGCTTATGGTGATATTCCTCTAGTATTTGCAGATGATGACTTCGAGCTTTTTTTTGATACAAACCACAATCAAAGCAATTTTTATAGGCTGATGGTAAATCCAAAAGGAAAGATTTTATGCAGCGGTCCGGATGGGCTCTTTTCCTTTAAGTTTGAAGTTAAAACTTTTATAGGAAAAAATAATTGGAGTGCAAAATTTAAAATTCCTTTTTCTGAATTACATATTACTAAGCCAATAAAAGGTAATTTCTGGGGATTTAATGTTATTCGCCACCGGCTTCAATCAAAAGTGCAGCAAAGTTTTTGGTCGCCAATGCAATATTATTTACCGTATCAACCCGAGTATTTTGGCATACTTAAATTTGAATAAGCCGGATTATGAAAATTAAGAAATAAATTTTGATAAGTTTAGTTATTCTAATTAAAAAATATATTTATATTAGAAAAGTTATTTATAAGGCGGAAAAAAATTATGCTTTCAAATTTACATTTTGGGAACAGTAAAAAAGCATTGCAAGATAACTATGAAAGTTTATTGCAATTTGCAAATGATATGATCTTTGTTTCAGATGAAACAGGAAATATAAAATTTGTTAATCGAAGCGTAATCTTGAAGTATGGCTATACTGAAGAGGAAATACTGAAATTAAATGTCAGTGATATTAGAGTTGATCTTTCCGGCATGAATTTAAAAGAATACAGGGAGAAAATATCAAATAATAAAGGATATATTTTTGAAGGCATTCATAAGCGTAAAGACGGCACTACTTTTCCAGTCGAATTGAGCTCTCAAGCTATCGAAATTGATGGTCAAAACTATTATCAAACTTTCGTCAGGGATATTTCTGAAAGAAAGGAATCTGAATTAAAAATAACTAGACTCAATAGAGTTTATTCGGTTCTTAGTAATATAAATCAATTAATTGTAAGAGTTAAAGACAAATCAAAACTATTTGTTGAAGTAAGCCGTATTGCAGTCGATGACGGAGGATTTAGAATGGTTTGGCTCGGGCTTATAAATAAAGCAGAAAATAATCTTGAAATTGTTTCCAGCTATGGCTACATCAATAATTATTTAGAAAACCTTAATATTAATTTAAATAATCAAGATACTTTAATTGGTCCGACTGGTCAATGTCTAAAGACCGGAAATCATAGAATTAGCAATGACATTCAAAATGATCCAAAAATGGTGTTATGGAAGCAAAATGCTTTAATAAATAACTATAAGTCTTCAGGCTCCTTTCCCATCAAAGTCCGAAATAATATTATAGGAATAATAAATTTTTATTCCGAAGAGTTAAATTTTTTTGATGATGATGAAATAAAATTACTCGATGAATTGGCAGGCGATATTTCCTTTGCAATTGAGTCTCTTGAAAATGAAGAAGAGCGCATTAAAGCTGAATTTGCCGTGAAAGAAAGTGAAGAACGCTTTAGGACAATTTTTGATTCATTAAATGACGCAATATTTATCCACGATTTGGAAACGGGAGAAATAATTGATGCAAATAAAAAAGTAATTGAGATGTATGGATACGATCTAAATGAGCTGCGTTCTTTAAATGTAGGAGATTTAAGTTCAAATGAATCTCAATTTACGCAACTAGATGCTTTAACCAGGATTAAATCTGCTGCTAAAGATAAACCTCAAATTTTCCCCTGGAAAGCAAAAGATAAATTCGGCAAATTGTTCTGGGTTGAAGTTAACATGCGTAAAGCAGAAATAAACGGTAAAATGAGGCTGCTTGTTGTTGTTAGAGATATTACAGAAAGAAAATTGATTGAAGAGGAGCTTATTAAGAGCGAGGAATTGTTTAGAAAAGCGTTCAAAACAAGTCCGGATGCAATAAACATTAATCGTCTTAATGATGGACTCTATGTTGATATTAATGATGGCTTCTGTAAAATTATGGGTTACTCCAGGGAGGAAGTGATCGGTAAAACTTCGATAGAACTTAATATATGGGCAAATACTGAGGATAGAGGGAAGCTTGTTAAAGGATTGAATGAGAATGGTGTAATCAATAATCTTGAAGCTAAATTTAATCGAAAAGACGGGACTATTATTTCCGGACTTATGTCTGCAATTATTTTTAGTTTAGATAAAGTCCCCCATATTTTATCTATCACAAGGAATATTGAAGAAATAATTCAAGCGCAAAAAGCACTTAAAGAAAGCGAACAGAAATATCGATCTTTAGTTCAGCATAACCCTGATGGAATTTTTATTATAGATTTTAACGGCAAATTTATATCGGTAAATGATGCTGTTATTAATTCACTCGGTTATTCCGAGCAAGAATTGTTAAGCATGTCTTTGTGGGATGTAGTACCTGAGAAATACCGTTCTCTTCATAGTGATAGATTTAAAGAAATTCTTAAAGGAAAAAGCTTAGATGATCCTGCTGAATACGAGATTATCAGGAAAAACGGAAGTAAAATAATTGCAGAAATTCGTTCAGTCCCTTATTATAAAGACGGAAAAGTCATCGGTTCTCAAGGCATAGCTACAGATATAACAGAAAAAAAGAAAAATTTAAATGAACTTTTAGCCGCAAAAGTAAAAGCAGAAGAATTGAACAAATTAAAATCCAGTTTTCTTGCAAATATGAGTCATGAACTAAGGACTCCATTGGTGGGCATTCTTGGATTTGCTGAAATATTAAATTCAGAACTTGATAATTTAGAACAAAAAGAAATGGCTTCTAAAATTACTCAAAGCGGAAACAGACTTCATCAAACACTTAACCAACTTCTTGATTTATCTCGAATCGAATCAAATAAGCTTGAACTTAATATGGCTGATATTAAAATAGAAGACATTGCGCATGAACAAATAAAAGTTAATCAAAGTTTAGCAGTTAAAAAGAATATCAATCTTAAAGAAAAAATTACTAACCCCAATGTCAGGGCTTCGCTGGACGGGAAATTATTTACTCAAGTTTTGGATAATCTTATTAATAATGCTTTGAAATTTACTAATGAAGGCGAAGTTATTGTTGAAGTAAGTGAAGAATTCGTTGAAAATAAACCCTGGGCGGTCATAAAAGTAATTGATACAGGCATCGGTATTTCTGAGGAAGATATAAAGATAATTTTCGATGAATACAGACAGGTTAGTGAAGGTTTGGGAAGACAATACGAAGGTACGGGACTCGGTCTTACTATTACAAAAAAAACTATTGAACTTTTAAAAGGGAAGATTGAAGTATTTAGTAAGCTTGGTATAGGATCAACTTTTAAAATTAGTTTTCCTTCTATATCTGACACAGCTGCGGAAAAAATTTTACAGGAAGACAATGCATACGAAGTTAAAAAAGAAAAGTCAAAAGGACAGTATAAACAAAAAATTCTTTTTGTAGATAATGATAAATTCAGCAGGGATTTCATAAAAATATCGTTGAGAAATTTTTATGTGATTGAAGTTGCTGAGGATGGTGAATCAGCTGTTCAAAAAGTTATTGAATCGGCTTATGAAGCAATTTTAATGGATATCGGACTGGGCAGAGGAATGAACGGAATTGAGGCAGCAAAAGCAATTAGAAAAATTAAAGGATATGAAACAATCCCAATTATAGCTGTAACGGCGTTTGCAATGAAAGGGGATAAAGAAAAAATGCTATCTGACGGTTTAACCGATTATATTTCAAAACCATTTTTGCGTCAGGATATAATTGATCTATTAAAAAAATACTTGTAATTGTTTTAGCTTAATTGAAAAGATTTTCGTTATTAAAAAGGGAGTCGAAGCTCCCTTTTAATTTTATTTCTTTATAATTTTTTAGTAATCAATTTCGGGGGAATCGGTGCAGGCACCTTATTATTAACTGGAGGAAGTGATTGAAGATATGCAAAAATACAGCTCAAATCCTCGTCAGTTAGTCCGCCAATTGCCTGCCATGGCATTGGAGGTAAAAGATTATTTCCTTTTCCCATATGCTTGCCGGTTCTCATAGTTTTTATAAAAATGTCAGTTGTCCATAATCCCAATCCAGTTGAAGAGTCAGGTGTTAAATTTGCAGCGAATGAAATTCCCCAAGGCCCAACCCATGCATTCAAACTTCCGGTTGCCATTACCCATTGACCTTTAGAAGTAATGCTGGTATCAATAGGAGGTAATTGTAAATTCGAAGATTGACCCGATAATAAGCGAGTCGTATCCGGTATAGGTCCCATTGCCGTCATTATTTTAGGTGAGTGGCAATCATTACATCCGCCAATATTCACAAGATATTTTCCCCTTGCAACCTGTTCATCTTTAGTCATTTTAGATGAGCAATCTAATTCAGTCAGCAAAAAAATAATGCAAAAAGTGCACAGGATAAAAAGCAGTATATTTTTTTTCATACTTAAACCTTTAAATAATTTATTATAAAATAACTAATGGACTCACTAGTTCTTGATATGAGCATAAAATATTTACTAATAATTATTTTATGGAACGCAAAAAATGAATTTAATTTATGGTTAGTATCCTAGATATAGAAAATACAATGTAATAAATATATTTTTAGTGATTTTTATTAATGAATTCCGGACAAAAAATTGCTGTGTTGTCTAGAGCACAATCTCGATCGGTCAATAATAAATCGATATCTAACTTTGTTAACGCAAAAATATACTACTCATATTGCCCTGGCAAAGAAGGAGTATAATTTAGTCAGTATATTCATATCAAGAACCTCCGACACACCTTAAAAAAAAAGTGGGGAAAATGAAGAATTTTCTTGACTTTAGAGAAAAAATTCCCTTATTTTGGGGAGTAGTGGGGAAAAGTGGTAAAGTCATTAAAATTTGAGGTAAGTTTTTGTTTAAAGGTCAGTATACATATTCAGTGGATTCAAAAGGAAGAGTAAGTATTCCTTCAAAATTAAGGAAGTATTTTTCTAATGAAGCAAACGATACAGTAATCATGACGAATGGCGCTGAAAAATGTATTGTTGTTTATCCATATGACGAATGGCAAAAATTAGAGTCAAAATTAAAAGGATTAAATTCATTTCTACCCAAGGATTCAAAGTTTATTAGAATACTTTTACAAAACGCCTCAGAAGATACGCTTGATTCTCAATCAAGAGTTTTAATTCCGCAACATCTTCTAGACTTTGCTCAAATAGGAAAGGAAGTTTTGATCCTTGGTGTATTAGATAAAATAGAATTTTGGAATCCAGAACTTTATGCTAAGTACCTTGAAAAAACTCCAGAAACATTTGAACAAATTGCAGCAGAAGTAATGGCGAAATGACGAATGACCATCATACGCCTGTATTACTTACTGAGAGTTTGGATTTTTTAATTTCCGGTAATTCAGGTGCTTATTTTGATGGTACGCTTGGTTTCGGTGGTCACTCATTTGAGATATTAAAAAGAATAAGTCCGGATTCGCTTTTAGTAGCAACTGATATTGATATTGATGCTTTTAATTTTTCCAAGCAGAAATTTTCTGACGATAAAAGATTTAAAGTTTATAATTTCAATTTTTCACAAATAGACATTATAGCTAAAATAGAATCGGTTTCGTCCTTTGAAGGAATTTTCGCAGATCTTGGAGTTTCGTCTTTTCAGCTGGACAATCCAGGTTCCGGTTTTACTTATAGGTCTGATGCAAAACTTGATTTGAGAATGGACAAAAAAAAAGCTATTAGCGCACAAGATGTAGTTAATTCTTTTTCAGAGGAAGATTTGGTAAGAATATTTTTTGAATTCGGAGAAGAAAGGAATTCAAAGCTAATAGCTAAAAAGATTTGCGAAAGAAGAAAAGAAAAAAGAATAACAAGTACTTTTGATTTAAGTGAAATTATATCATCTGTAACTCCCTACAAATTTCGACTTAAAACTTTATCAAGAATATTTCAAGCCTTAAGAATATATGTAAATGATGAACTTGAAGTATTAAAGACGTTCTTAAATAAATCAATTGATCTATTAGCTGTCGGCGGCAGAATTGTAATTCTTTCTTATCATTCTCTTGAAGATAGAATTGTGAAAGATATTTTTAAATATGAAACAATTGATTGTATTTGTCCTAAGGACTTTCCGGTTTGTAAGTGCGGAAAGGTTCCGAGATTAAAGATTTTGACAAAGAAACCGATTACTCCGTCAGATGCAGAAATTAAACTTAATTTTAGATCAAGAAGTGCTAAACTAAGAGCAGCTGAAAGAATATGAAATCAAGTTCTAAGCCGATTATCCTTTTTAATCTATCTGTCTTCGTGATGGTCGCATTACTTATTCTCGCATATATAGGATTCAAATTAGAATGCGAAAAACTAGTAAGGGAAAGGTATGAGACATCAAATAATTTAAGTGACATTAAAAATCAAAGGACTAATCTCTTAGCTGAAGACCAGTCGCTTTCTTCTGAAGAAAGAATTGTTGAAATAGCGCAAAATGAATTAGGAATGTTAAAAAGAACAGATCCGGCAATAACTATAAACGTAAGTAAGTCAGAGATAGAAAAAATAACCGCTCAAATTCAAAAGAGATATGAATAATAAACGAGCATTTTGGGTAATTATTTTTATTTTTATTTTCTTCGGGTTATTAGTAGTTAAGTTATTTGATATTCAAATTATCCGAAGCGAAGAACTAAAGTACTATGCTAAAAGGCAGCAGACAGTTATTGAAACTGTACATGCCGAACGCGGATTAATCTACGACAGAAATAACGTACTTTTAGCATATAACAGGAACGATGTCTCATTTTATCTTGACACAAGAATGGTCTCTGAACAGAATAAAAAGAAAATAGCTCAGAAATTCTCAACTGTATTCGGGGAGAGTTATGAGCATTACTATAATTTAATTAAGTCATCTAATAAGACCATTTGCCTTGAAAAGAAAGCTCCGGCTGAAAAAGCAGATTTGCTAAAAAATTATAAGACGAATGGATTATTTGATTCGGAAGATCCTACCAGAGTTTATTATTATAAGAATTTAGCTTCTTATGTCCTTGGATATGTTGATGATAATTATCACGGAGTTGATGGAATAGGAAAAACATACGATGCTGTTTTAGCCGGTCAAGATGGCAGCATGGTTGTATTCCGTGATGCTATTGGCGATATGATTACAGTCGCTGATCAAGAGACAAAGCCTGCGATTCCGGGAATAAATCTTGTTCTAACAATTGATAAAACTTATCAGCAGATTTTAGAGGATGAGTTAAATGCCGGTGTAAAAAAATATGAAGGTCGTTCAGGTGTGGGCATTATTATGGACCCAAATACCGGAGAAATATTGGCTTTAGCAAACTCCGGAGGGTATGACCCAAATGAATATTGGGCATATAGTGATACAGCGCGACGGGATCGTGCCGTTACTGATACTTATGAACCGGGCTCAACATTTAAATCAATTTCCATGGCAGCTTTGCTGGACCAGAATCTTGTCAATGAGAATCAAAAAGTTTATGCTGAAAATGGAGTTTATAAATTTGAAAATGTGAATATCACAGATGCTCATAAGCTTGGCTGGATTACTGCTCAGCAGGTTATTGAAGAATCCAGCAACATAGGAATGTCAAAACTTATAGTAAATATTGATGATAATACATTATATAAATATGTCCGTTCTTTTGGATTCGGAACCTATACCTCAATTGATTTGCCGGGAGAAGTTAAAGGATTGCTTCGCAAACCTAATGTTTGGACTCCGGTTTCTAAAGCATTTTTATCTTTTGGGTATGGTATTTCTGTGACTCCGATTCAATTAATTACCGCATATTGTGCACTTGTTAATGGCGGAACCCTTTATCAGCCGGAATTAGTATTAAGAGAATTAAATCATGATGGTAAGATCATTTCTGAATCTTCACCTATTAAAGTTAGGAAAGTAATTTCAGATGAAACATCATCTCGAATTCGTAATCTTTTGGTTGATGTTGTTAAAGAAGGTACAGGGACAAACGCACAACTGAATAATGTAGTTATTGGAGGTAAAACCGGCACCTCGCAAAAACTTATTGACGGTCATTATTCAAAAGAAGATTATAATTCTTCATTTGTAGGTTTTTTCCCTGCTAATAATCCCAAAATAGTTTGCCTGATTCTGGTTAACTCTCCTAAAGACGGCAGATATGGCGGGCTTGTCGCAGCACCAATATTCAAGAATATCGCAAGTAGAATAATTAATTTGAATCCAAATAATTTTGAAAATTCTTCGCCTGCTCTTCCGGAGAGAAAAAGTTATAACGCTACTTATGCATCTAATTCAAAATCCAATGACAGCAGTAAGTACATATTTAATAATATCAATAACCAGCAAGCCGCTCCGGCTGTTATCAAACCTGGATCAATGCCGGATTTAAAACAGTATTCCTTAAGGGATGCTATTGTAACATTATCAAAACTCGGATTAAAGTATAAGGTTAACGGGTCCGGCGTAGTCGTGGACCAAAGCATTTTACCGGGATCTAATATTCATAAAGGTCAATATTGCCAGCTTGATTGTAAGGAACAAAATCTGATCGGAGCTACGGTATATTAATGGAATTAACTGAATTATTAAACAGTATAAATGTTATTCAAGTTACTGGAGAAGTGCAGCGAAAAGATGTTTCCGGAATTTTCTATGATTCGAGGAAAGTATCTAAAAATTCTGTTTTTGCGGCTATTAAGGGATTTAATTTAGATGGGCATAAATTTATTTTAGATGCAATTAACAAAGGTGCTATTGCAGTCATTTTAGAAGAAAATAATTCTGTCCCTGATGAGATTTTTACGCATGGAAAAATTGCAAAGATATTGGTAAAGAACAGCCGTATTGCTTTGGCAGAGATTTCTAATTCTTTTTACAAAGAACCAACTAAGAAAATAAAACTAATCGGTGTTACTGGTACTAATGGTAAAACAACTACTACTTATTTTATAAAAAATATATTGGAAACTGCAGGAAATAAGGTCGGTCTAATTGGGACAATTACTAATTTAATCGGTAATGTTGAGGTAAAGTCGTCTCTAACTACGCCGGAATCAAATGATTTAAATGAATTATTCTGGAATATGATTAATGATGGCTGCAATTATGCTGTTATGGAGGTTTCGTCTCACTCGCTGGTCTTAGAAAGAGTTCATTCATTGAATTTTAATACAGCCGTTTTTTCAAATATTACTTCCGACCACCTTGATTTCCATAAATCATTTGAAAAATATCTTGAAGCTAAGAAAATTCTTTTTGATAATTTGTCTTCAGCTTCGGTTGGAATTTATAATGCTGATGATAAAAATAGCTATGCATTGATTAAGGATTCAAAAGCAAAACTTTATTCTTACGGGACAGTGTCCGGGTCGGATTTTATTCTAGGAAATATTTCTTACGATTTAAGTGGAACTTCATTTTCAATTTCTTATAAGGGACAAAATTTTGAACTGAATACTTTACTTGTAGGTGAATTTAACGCATACAATGCATGCTCAGCTTTTGCTGCAGCTGTATTATTAGGCATTGACAGCGATTCTATAATTCAAGGTATTAAGAGAACAAAGCAAGTCCCGGGCAGATTTGAAGTGATCGGTAAAGGATTAAAAAAGGTAATCATAGATTATTCTCATACTGCCGACAGTTTAGAGAAAGCATTAATTGCAGCTAAGGAAATTACAAAAAATAAAAATTCAATCTATACTATTTTTGGCTGCGGGGGTAACCGTGATAAAACCAAAAGACCGGTAATGGGAAAGATTGCAACTGATCTTAGTAAAAAAGCTTTTATAACTTCAGATAATCCAAGATCGGAAGATCCGTTTTCTATAATAGAAGATATTAAGAAAGGTATCAATAAAAACAATTATGAAGTTATTGAAAATCGTGAAGAAGCAATTAAAACAGCGATACAATCTTCAGAAGACGATGCTGTGATATTAATTGCCGGTAAAGGACATGAAAATTATCAGGAGATTAATGGAGTTAAACATCATTTTTCAGATAAAGAGACAGCGGAAAAATATTTAGGGCTATGAAAAAGATAAATTTAACATTGACTGATTTCTTTAATTTGCCTTCTGCTGAAATATATAATGCGGATAAATTTAAACCCGTATCTAAAGTTTCTATTGATTCGAGAAGTACTTTAAAAAATTCTCTCTTTATAGCTATTAAAGGAGATAAATTTGACGGACATTCATTCATTCGTCAGGCAATTGAAAAAGGTGCTTCGATTGTTATTATTAATAAAAATAATTATAAGAAATTCCGCGATGTCAAGATTCCTTTAGTAACTGTTTCGAATACTTCCGAAGCACTTGGAGACCTGGCTAAGATTTGGAGAAAAAAATTAAATGCTATTGTAATTGGAATTTCGGGAAGCAACGGAAAAACTTCAACGAAAGAAATGTTGGCAGCTTTGTTAACCCAAAAATATTCCGTCAATAAGACATTTAAAAATAATAATAACCATATAGGAGTTCCTCTTACAATTCTTTCATCAAACGAAAAACATGAAATTGTAATTATCGAGTTGGGAACAAATCATTTTGGTGAAATTCAATATACAGCATCTATCGCACAGCCTGATTATGCTGTTATAACGAATATCGGAGAATCTCATCTTGAATTTTTAAAAAATAAACGCGGAGTTTTGACTGAAAAAGCAGCGCTTTTTAATGAAACTATAAAAGCAGGTGGAACGATATCAGTTAATATTGACGACAAATATTTAACCGAGTATAGTAAAAAATATAAAAAGAAAATTACTTATTCTCTTAAAAAATATAATGCTGATGTCAGCGGTAAGATTACTAGTGTAAGTCTAGAAGGACATCCTCAGTTAACGGTAAAATTTAAGAACAAGTCGATGCACTTTGAATTGCCCCTTTACGGAATGAATAGCGCGAAGAATTTTATTGCAGCGCTTTCAATCGGATTGAATTTGGGGTTAAAGAAAAATCAGATAACCTCTGGATTAAAACAAATTACTCCTGTTGACAAAAGACTAAATGTTATTAAAAATAAAAATTTTATTGTCGTGGATGATACTTACAATGCTAATCCTGAGTCAATGAAAAGCGCATTTAATTTGGTTAGATCAATCAATTTATATAAGAAAAAGATCTTGGTCCTTGGCGATATGTTTGAGCTTGGAAAAGACTCTGTAAGACTTCATGAAGAATTAGCAAAAGAAATTTTTAAAAATAAAATTAGTTCTGTTTACACTATTGGCTCATTAATGAATAACCTGAATAAAGTGTTGAAAAGTCAAAAAATTGAGAGTAAACATTTCCGAAATAGAGAGTCCTTAAAATCCTTTTTATCACATTTTGATTTTGCGGGATCTGTTGTGCTTGTAAAAGGATCTAGAGGGATGAGAATGGAAGAATTTGAACAAATTATTGAAAAAAAAGCGAATGATTAATGTTATACTATTTATTTGAATATATAAATAAAGTTTTTAGCCCTCCCGGGTTCAAAGTATTCAGGTTCCTGACTTTTAGGATGGCTGTTGCAGCCATAACCGGTCTTTTGCTGTCTATATACTTAGGTCCAAAAATCATAAAAATATTGCAAAAACATCAAATCGGAGAGGCTAAAAAAGCTGACGGACCGAAATTTCATTGGTCAAAAGCCGGTACTCCTACTATGGGCGGAATTATTATTATAATATCTGTTATTCTTCCTGTTTTGCTCTGGGCTGATATTAAAAGTATTTATATTATTTTAATTCTTGTCGGGACGATTTGGTTAAGTGCGGTCGGATTTCTTGATGATTATTTAAAAGTTATAAAAAAGTTGCCAAACGGTTTAATTGCTCGCTATAAACTTTTAGGCCAGGTTTTAATTGGTCTTATAGTCGGAGCCGTTATTTATTTTTCCCCTCAATTTTCCGGGATACATTCTTTGACAACAGTACCATTTTTGAAGAATGTTAATCTTAATTTTTCCTTTATGTATATACCTGTTGTCATTTTTATTATTACGGCTACTTCAAATGCAGTAAATCTAACTGACGGTCTTGATGGCTTGGCAATCGGTGTGACTATAATAGTAATGCTTGCACTCGTTTTTATGAGCTATGTTTCCGGGAATGCTATTTATTCTAATTATCTTGATATAATTTATTTACCTGGATCGGGAGAATTAACTGTTTATATAGCAGCTTTGATTGGTGCGTCTCTCGGTTTCCTGTGGTTTAATTCATACCCTGCCCAGGTATTTATGGGCGATACGGGTTCCCTCGCACTCGGAGGTGCTTTCGGCATTCTTGCAGTTTTAATAAAAAAAGAGTTATTGATTCCAATACTAGGCGGAATATTTTTTATGGAAACAATATCAGTTATTCTTCAGCGAGTTTATTTTAAGTATACTAAGAAAAAATACGGTCAGGGTAAAAGAATTTTTAAAATGGCTCCTCTTCACCATCATTTTGAAATGTTAGGATGGCCGGAGCCAAAGATCGTTATAAGGTTTTATATTATTGCGATAATTTTAGCTATCATAAGTGTTGCTTCATTTAAGATTAGATAATGGAAATTAAAAATAAAAAAATATCGATTATTGGAGCCGTCAAAAGCGGTATCGGAGCTGCTAAGTTGATTAAGAACCTTGGCGGTATACCGTTTGTCAGTGATTCAGGAAAAAAAGAAAAATTATCTGAATCTATTGAGGCTCTAAAAAGTAATCACATAGATTTTGAAATCGGTGAACATTCTGAAAGAGTCTTTGACTGTGATTTATTTGTCGTTAGTCCCGGTGTACCTTCAAATTCATTTATAATTCAGAACGCTACCGATAAAAAAATTAAAATTATAAGTGAAATCGAATTAGCAGCAAGCTTCTGTAAAGGAAAAATTATTGCAATAACAGGTACTAACGGCAAAACAACAACAACAAGTTTAACCGGATATATTCTAAAGTCGTGCGGTTTTAATACTTATGTTGCCGGTAATATTGGAAATGCTTTTTCAGAAATTGCGCTTGATGTTAAGCCCGATGAAATTGTGGTGCTGGAGGTTTCAAGTTTTCAACTAGATTTTATAGATAATTTCAAACCTTATATTGCGATGATCCTGAACATCACTCCGGATCATCTTAATCGCTATGATAATATTTATAAGAATTATATTGATGCAAAGCTAAGAATCTTTATGAATCAAAGCATTGATGATTATTTAATTATTAATAAGGACAGTGAAACGCTTATTAATTCACTCGGAAGACCTAGAGGAAAAACTTTATTCTTTTCTCTGCATGATAAACAATCTAACGGAGCTTATTTAGAAGGAGAAAAAATAAAATACTATCTTAATTCAAAACTTCTATTCTCATGTTCTTTAACCGATATTAAATTAAACGGGGAGCATAATTATGCTAATTCAATGGCTGCAATTATAAGCGCTAAAATATTAGGAGGGAACAATGATAAAATTATTGAAGCTTTAAGTTCCTTTGCCGGGGTTGAACATAGAATGGAATTGGTACGCGAACTTGAAGGAGTGAAATATATCAATGATTCTAAAGCTACTAATATTGATTCTGTCTGGTATGCCTTGCGCAGTTATGAGGAACCAATATTCCTAATCCTTGGCGGACTTGACAAAGGAAATGATTATAATCAAATAAAAGATTTAGTTATAAATAAAGTTAAAAAAATTTATGCTTTAGGTGCGTCTGCTGAAAAAATATTTAACTTTTTTCATGGTATTGTTAAAGTAGAAATAGTTAAATCTTTAGAGGAAGCAGTATCTGAAGCTAATAAAGAAGCACGCCAGAATGAAATTGTCCTTTTGTCGCCGGCGTGTGCAAGTTTCGATATGTTCAATAGTTATGAACACCGCGGAAAAGTATTTAAAGAAATTGTAAATAATTTATAAATGAAAAAACTAGCACTAATAATATTTTTTGACGTATTTATTCTGATGCTGCTCGGCTTAATTATAGTAATGAGCGCTAGCAGCACTTATAGCGAGTTCAGATTTGACAGCTTATTCCATTTGTTTAATTCTCATGTGACAAGAGTTATTCTCGGAATATTATGCCTGGTTTTCTTTAGTGCAGTTCCTTACAATATTTACAAGAAATTCAGCAAATCAGCAATATTTATTATTTCATTTGTATTGCTGCTGACATTATTTATAGCGCCTGAAATTAAAGGCGCCGGCAGATGGATTCATTTAGGTATCCTCAGCTTTCAACCAGCAGATATTGCAAAACTGATTTTAATAATTCACCTCGCTTACCTTCTTGAAAGTAAGCAGGATGTTTTAAAAAATTACAAAGAAGGTTTCGGATTCCTATTGATTTGGATATTAATAATTTCAGGTTTAATTCTGATTCAGCCGAATGTCAGCAATGGAATTCTGCTTGTTTTTATTTCTTTTAGCATGCTCTATGTGGGAGGCGTGAGATTAAATCATTTAGTCTATACTTCAATTGTTTCAATAATCGGTGCTGTAGTTATTGCAATGATAATACCTCATTCAAGGATTCGAATATTATCATATCTTAACGCTTCTAAACACGGAGGATATGCAAATATTCAGGTTCATCAGGCATTATTAGGACTCGGAAGCGGAGGAATATTCGGTGTGGGCTTAGGGCATAGCTTGCAGAGTAATTTGTTTTTACCTGAAGCATATGGCGACTTTATTTTTGCAATTCTAGGAGAAGAGCTAGGATTTATCGGATCGGTACTAGCCTTGATTTGTTACCTAGTATTGTTTGCAGCGGGAATATTGGTAGCTAAAAAAGCTAAAGATAAATTTGGGCAGCTGCTTGCTTTCGGGATTACATTTTCAATTGTTGTCTATGCATTTGTAAATATTGCTGTTTCTACCGGTCTAGTACCGACGACCGGACTGCCTCTTCCTTTTATAAGCTATGGCGGTACTTCATTAATTTTCCTTTGTGTTTCTGTAGGTATCCTCGTGAATATTGCATATACCGGAGCAAAGGAATTAGCTGTATCAAATAATAATGCCAATGTGGCTAATGCATAATGGAAACATATAAAAAGAAATATCGATTTTTATTTGCCGGTGGCGGCACTGGCGGTCATTTATTTCCTGCAATTGCTGTGGCAGAAAAAATAATGTCTCTATTGCCTGAATCTGAAATCTTATTCGTCGGGACTAAATCTAAAATAGAAGGAAGAGTTGTTCCAAAGCTGGGATTTAAATTTAGCCCGATATGGATTAAAGGCTTTTCAAGAAAATTAACTTTTGAAAACTTATTATTTCCGTTAAAATTAATTGTCTCAGTTATTCAATCAATATTTATTAATATAAAATTTAAACCTGATGTTGCAATTGGAACAGGCGGATATGTAGCCGGACCGGCAATCTATGGATCCTCTTTAATCGGCGCAAAAATTATTCTAATTGAACAGAATAGCTTCCCGGGCATTACAACTAAATTGTTGTCAAAATACGCAGACGAAATTCATATAAGTTTTGAAGACTCATTGAAGTATTTTCCGGGAAATCAAAAGGTATTTGTCACAGGTAATCCTGTGCGTGAAAATTTGAAAGAATCTTCTAAGGAGGATGCATTAAAAGAGTTTAAACTTTCTAATAATAAGAAAACATTATTGATACTTGGGGGAAGTTTAGGCGCAGGTTCTTTAAACGAAGCTGTTGCAGCATCGATAAAAATCCTTGAAGAAAACGAGATTCAGATAATTTGGCAAACAGGAAATTATTATTTAGAAAAATACAAAAATTTATCTTCAGGAAACATTATTATTTTACCTTTTATTGATAGGATGAATATAGCTTATTCTGCATGCGATTTAATGGTCGCAAGAGCAGGAGCAACTACAATTGCAGAGCTGCTCGCTTTAGGGATACCTTCTATTCTCGTCCCATCTCCTAATGTAGCAGAAAATCATCAATTTTTTAACGCAAAGTCTTTATCCGATAAGAATGCTGCAATATTGATAGAAGATAATATGATAAATAATAAACTATCGGAAGAAGTTATTTCAACTATTAATAATTTATCTAAGCTTAATAACTTAAGACAAAATGCTCTTTTGCTAAGTAAACCAAATGCAACTGCTGAGATTGCCCAGCATGCAATAAAATTTGCAAGAAATAATTAATATTTATGGATAAACATAAATTTAAATATAAAATGTCTTTCTACTATCAGTCAACGATTATCTATTTCGTGGCATTTGTTATTTATATAGTAATTCGCGGTGAAGTGGTAGATGGTTCGTTTACACTAATTATTAAAGATCCTGTAATTTATTTTTTCGGAATAATAGTAATAATCTCACTCTTGTCTTTGCTCTTTAATTTATATAAGAAAAAATATTTGGAAATTAATGACGATCGTATTCTTTTCGTCGATAGATTTGATTCAAAAATATTAATGATGAACGATATTATTCAAATAAAAATATCAAAAAGAAGAAAAAAATTTAATAATCAGGTATTCAGATTTATTAGGTTAAAAATAAAAGGGAGAATACGGTCTATAATTATCAGACCTGCTGATTACGAGAATGAAGAATTATTGATTCAAGAGTTCCATGCTCTTAAAGAAAAAATAGGTAAGAGTTAAATGTTCAAGAATATTAAAAAAGTTCATTTTGTAGGCATTGGCGGAATAGGTATGAGCGGTATCGCTGAAATTCTTTTGAATCAGGGATTTGAAATATCCGGCAGCGATAAAAATTCTTCTGATATTACAACTCATCTCAGCAAACTAGGAATTAAAATTTACGAAGGGCATTCACCGGAAAACCTAAAGGATGCTGATGTTCTTGTATATTCTTCAGCTGTATCGATTGATAACCCCGAAGTGCATGCAGCTATCGAAAGAAAAATTCCGATAATAAAACGATCAGAAATGCTGGCTGAATGCATGAGGATGAAATATGGTATTGGAATAGCCGGCACTCACGGCAAAACCACTACTACTTCAATGGTCGGTTTGACTTTAACCGAAGGAGGAATTGATCCAACGATTATAGTCGGAGGTAAATTAAGCGGACTTGGAGGAACAAATGCACGCTTAGGACAGGGAGAATTTATTGTTGTAGAAGCTGACGAGTTCGATAGAACTTTCCTAAAACTGACGCCGACCATTGAAGTAGTAGTGGTTTTGC